>JASEHM010000012.1 GCA_030018895.1 Candidatus Omnitrophota bacterium | reverse complement strand
TAATGACAAATGACAAAATTCAAAACAGGTTTTGACATTTGGTATTTGTTATTTGGAATTATTTTGAATTTTGTGCTTTGTTATTTGACATTAACAGCTAACTTAATGTGAGTCAATTCAAAAAATATGGCTGTTTGTTGACAAGAAGATAATTTATGCTAAAATTAAAAATTCCCGATTACTTATGTGTAGCTTAGCAATACTAATGGTTTGAGGAATTGCATGGAAGAGCAAAAACAAAATAAAAAAACTCTTACGGATCAAGCCCAAGAACAGCTTATTAGCTTAAAAGAGTCAGAGTATCTAAAGCTAAAAGAGGAAGCTATAGCTGCGAAGGAGTATTCAGATAGGACACTGCGCTTGCAGGCGGATTTTGAGAATATGCGTAAGCGCTTGGAAAAAGAGAAGCAGGATTTCGTAAGGTTTGCTAATGAAGAGATTATTTTAGAATTGTTAAATATCCTGGATGATTTAGAGCGCGTTGTTGATTTAGCGCAGGCACAGCATCAGGATTTAAACGCGTTTTTAAAGGGCGTGGAGATGATTTTGGCGCATCTTTATGAAATGCTTAAAAAAAATGGAATTAAGCCTATTGAGGCAGAGGGAAAACCCTTTAACCCGCATTATCACGAAGCGCTTATGCAGGTAGAAAATAAAGACTTAGCAGAACATACAATCGTAGAGGAGCTGCAAAAAGGTTATTTATTGAATGAGAAAGTAATCAGGACGACGAAGGCGAAGGTTTCTAAAAAAAGTTAGTAACTAATCAGAAGGAGGGTATTGAAATGGCAAAGGTAATTGGTATTGATTTGGGGACATCTAACTCAGCAGCAGCAGTTATGGAAGGGGGCAGGCCGGTAATTATTCCTTCAGCAGAAGGCGCAGGAGTGGCTTCAGGAAAGGCATTTCCTTCCTATGTTGCCTTTACTAAGGATAATCAGCGCCTGGTGGGTGAGCCGGCACGCAGGCAGGCAGCTATAAACGCGGAAGGGACAATTCAGGCTGCCAAGCGCAAAATGGGAACGGATTATAAATTTAAAGTTTTTGGAAAGGAATATACCCCTCAGCAGATCTCTGCCTTTATCTTGCAGAAGATAAAGCAGGATGCTGAAAGTTATCTGGGAGATAAAGTAGAAGAAGTAGTGATCACCTGTCCTGCTTATTTTGATGATAACCAGAGGACTGCAACTAAGGATGCAGGCGAGATAGCCGGGTTAAAGGTTTTGCGCATAATCAATGAACCTACAGCTGCTTGTCTTGCCTATGGTTTAGAAAAGGCGCAAAAAGAGCAAAAGATTATGGTTTTTGACTTAGGCGGCGGAACCCTGGATGTAACTATTATGGAGATGGCCCAGGGCGTATTTCATGTGCAGGCAACATCCGGTGATACGCAATTAGGCGGAACAGATATGGATAAAATCCTTCTTGAGTATATTGCCGGACAGTTTAAGCGGGAGACAGGCATAGACCTGTTAAATGATAAGATGGCTGTTCAACGCTTACGCGAAGCTGCTGAAAAGGCCAAGGTAGAACTTTCATCTACTGTTTCTACTGATATAAACCTTCCTTTTATTACGGCTGACGCAACCGGACCAAAACATCTTACTATGACAATAACCAGGGCAAAACTTGAGGATCTGGTGGCGCCTATAATTGAGAAATGCCGTCATCCTATGGAGCAGGCATTGACTGATGCGAAATTATCAGCCAGCGGCATTGATCGTATTATTATGGTTGGCGGCCCGACCAGGATGCCTGTAATCCAGAAATTTGTGGAGGATTATATCGGCAAGAAGATTGAACGCGGGGTTGATCCTATGGAATGTGTTGCCTTGGGAGCTGCAATTCAGGCAGCAATTATCAAAGGCGATGTAAAGGATATTTTACTGCTTGATGTAACGCCGCTTTCCTTAGGTATTGAAACATTAGGCGGAGTGAATACAAAATTAATTGAGAGGAATAGCTCTATCCCTACGCAAAAAAGCCAGATTTTTTCTACTGCTGCGGATAATCAAACTGCAGTGACTATTCGTGTATTGCAAGGTGAGCGTCCTATAGCAGATGATAATGTGGAGTTGGGCAGGTTTGATTTGGTAGGCATTCCTGCTGCGCCGCGCGGCATACCGCAAGTTGAGGTAAAGTTTGATATTGACCGCGATGGCATTGTGCATGTCTCAGCTAAAGATTTGGGTACTGGTAAGGAGCAATCTATCCGTATTACTGCGCCTAAGAAACTTTCCAAAGAAGAGATTGATAAGATGGTTAAGGATGCCGAAAAGTTTGCTGCTGATGATGCCAAGAAAAAAGAGGAGATAGAGGCAATAAATCAGGCAGATACTTTAGTTTACGCAACTGAAAAATCACTGAAAGAATTCGGGGATAAGGTGAGCCAGCAGGAGCGTATTGATATAGAGGCAAAACTTAACGACTTAAAAACAGCAATAAAGGATAAAAATACTGATAGGATTAAAAAAGGTACGGAGGATTTAACTAAGGCCTCGCATAAATTAGCTGAGGAGATTTATAAACAGGCAGCCCAAAAACAGCAGCAGCAAGCGCAACAAGGGGCAGGGGATAAAGGAGAGGGAGCAGAACAGGCTCGAGAGGAAAAGGATTCTGCTAAAGGTGGTTTCAGCGGGAAAAAAGAAGAAGATATTATAGATGCGGAATACAAAGAGGAAGACGATAAGAAATAGAAAGGTGTCAAGGTGTTAAGGTGTCGAATTCTTTTTTGATACTTTGACACCTTAACACATATAAACAATGTCAGCTAAACGCGATTACTACGAAATATTAGGCGCAAAAAAGAGCGCAACCTTAGATGAGATAAAAAAGGCTTATCGGGAATTGGCTTTGCGTTATCATCCGGACAGAGTGCCTCATGAACAAAAAAAGGACGCAGAGGAAAAATTTAAGGAGATTTCTGAGGCGTATGCGGTTTTATCTGATTCGCAAAAGCGCGGTCTTTATGATCAATACGGCCATTCCGGTATAGATCAAAAATACGCTTACGAAGATATTTTTAAAGGGGCGGATTTTAGCAGTGTGTTTGAGGGTTTGGCGGATTTTGGTTTTGGCGGAGGCCTTTTTGAAGAGGTATTTAGTGACTTAGGGTTTGATATCTTTGGCAGCCGTCGGACGGGTAGAGGTTCAGCTACTGGGCGCAGGGGAAGGGATTTACAAATATCCGTAGATATAAGCTTAGAGGAGGCAGCTTCTGGCGCTGAAAAGACAATAACTGTTCCGCGTTATGAGATCTGTTCAACATGTTCTGGCAGCGGCGCAAAGCCAGGTAGTAAAAAAATTACCTGTCCTCAATGCAAAGGTTCTGGCCGCACAGTGGTTTCCAATGGTTTTTTTCAGCTGGCGCAAACTTGTTCAAAATGCCAAGGACAGGGGAAAATAATACAGGTGCCTTGTTCTGATTGTCATGCAGAAGGAAGGACTAAGGTTGTTCATAAGATTAAGGTAAAGGTGCCTGCTGGCGTAGATACAGGTTCAAATTTAAGGATTAGAGGCGAAGGAGAGGCAGGTACTGCGGCCAGGGGCGATTTATATGTAGGAATTGAGGTGAGGGGGCATTCGGTTTTTCAGAGGCACGGCAATGATTTATTAACTGAAATAAATATAAGTTTAAGCAAGGCGATTTTAGGTTCAGAAATAGATGTTCCTGCTTTAGACGGCCATGTTAAGATGAAGATACCTGCTGGCACACAAAGCGGGAAGATTTTTCGGCTGAGAGGAAAAGGTATTCCGGATTTACATGGCCGCGGAATAGGTGATGAAATGATTCGGGTTAATGTTGAAATACCTATTTCCGCTAATTTAACCAGCCAACAGCGCGGCTTGATTGAAGAATTTGCCCGTCTCTCAGGAGAAGATAAAGGTAGGGAAAGTTTTGCAGATAAGGTTAAGAAAGTATTTAAATAAGTGAAGCCACTACCCTTGACATTTTGCTTCCGTAAAACGTCAAGGGTTTAATTCGCAGACGGCCTTCGGCCTATGATTTACGCCACCTTCGGTGGCGTAAATCATAGGCTCATTAAAGGAGCAAAAATGCCTACTTACGAATATAAGTGCAGCCATTGCAATCATGAGTTTGAGTTATTTCAGAAAATAACTGATAAACATATAGAGAGTTGTCCTAAATGTAATAAGAAGGTGAAGCGTTTAATCGGAAGCGGCGCCGGCATAATTTTTAAAGGAACGGGTTTCTATGCCACTGATTATAAAAAAAGATCCAAGCCTGATACGGAAAAATCCTGCTCTAGTACTTGCCCTAAAGCTAAAGAATGTTCAATGAAACCGTAATACATGGATAAAATAAGGCCATTTAAGGCTGTCTTTTATAATCAAGATAAAATAGGCCATCTTTCTAAAGTTGTCTGTCCGCCTTATGATATAATCTCTTCCAATGCCCAGGAACGTTATCATAAACTTCATCCTAATAATTTGATCCATATTCTTTTTGGAAAGGATATGCCAGGAGAAGATAAATATCAGCGCGCGGCTAAATATCTTAAAGATTGGCTAAAAGACGGTATCCTTATTCAGGATGAGAATCCGGCAATATATTTCTATAGCCATCAGTATAATTTAAAAGGAGAAAAACGCACGCGTTTAGGTTTTATTTCGCTTCTGCGCCTGGGTGATAATAGCCTGCCAATATTTAAGCATGAGCATACGCGCCTGGCTCCAAAAGAAGACAGGTTTAAACTGCTAAAGGAAACAAAGGCAAACTTAAGCCCGATATTTGTTGTGTTTAAGGATAAAAAACGCATTATTAACCGTATCTTTCAAAAATACCTTCAAAATGAAGAGCCGTTTATTAATATTACTGATGAAGAAAAGAATATTCATAAAATATGGAGGGTGTCTTCGCCCCAGATAATAGATGGCATACAAAAGAGCATGTCTGGCGAAGATGTTTTTATTGCTGACGGTCATCATCGTTACGAGGTTGCCTGTAATTACAGGCAGGAGTTAATAGAAAAATTGGGCCGGGAGGCGCCGGAAGAAAATTTTAATTTTATACTTTCTTATTTTACTAATACTGACCCAAGGGGCTTGACAATTTTAGCTGTACATCGTCTCCTTAAGCTGGATCCGGATTTTGATTTTAGCGTTTTTAAGTCAAACCTTAGAAATTATTTTGATGTAGAAGAGGTTAAAGGAAAACAGGCCTTTTTTCTTCTAATGGAAAAAGGGGGCAGAGGAGAGCATGTATTAGGAATGTATAAGGATAAAAAGTATTACCTCCTGCGTTTAAAAAATATTAAACTCTTAGATAAGATGATTGACTCTAAATCTAAAGAATTTAAGTCATTAGATGTATCTATTTTGAACGTAATTATTTTAAAAAAACTTTTAGGTTTAAGCATAGAAAATAATGAAAGGCTTGCCTTTAGCTCAGATGCTCAGGATTTTATAAGTTGTGTTGATAGAGAGCCTTCGTATCTTGCGTTTTTTCTTAATCCCGTAAAAATTCAACAAATAACTTCTGTTGCTTTGAATGGCGAGAAAATGCCGTCTAAATCAACCTATTTTTATCCGAAGGTATTATCGGGATTGGTGATTAATAAGCATGAATAAAAATGGCCCTATTCGGTAAACCTAAATATACAATTGTAAGGTTAAAAAAGAGAGAAATTCCTGACGGACTCTGGACCAAGTGCGAGGAGTGTTCTGAAGTCCTATATAATAAAACCTTGGAAGAAAATTTTAAGGTTTGCCCAAAATGCAATTATCATTTTGTCTTGGGCGCGCGTGAAAGAATAAATTCTCTTGTAGATAAAGGCTCTTTTTTAGAACACGATGAGGATATGCGTTCTACGGATCCTTTAAATTTTAAAGGCCCTAAGACTTATAAAGAAAAATTAGCAGCTGATCAGGGTTTAACCGGGCTTTCTGATGCGGCTGTATCCGGTGAGGCGCAGCTTAATAATAAAAGATTAATTATCGCGATTACGGATTCCCGTTTTATTATGGGCTCAATGGGTTCGGTGGTTGGGGAAAAGATAACGCGCGCTATAGAGACAGCTACGAAAAATAAGCTCCCGATGCTTATTATTTCCGGTTCTGGCGGAGGGGCAAGGATGTACGAAGGTATGTTTAGCCTAATGCAGATGTCTAAAACCTGTGCTGCGCTTGCCTATCATCATAAAGCAGGGCTTGCGTATATTTCGTTGTTAACCAATCCTACTATGGCAGGGATTATGGCGTCTTTTGCCGGGGTGGGAGATATAATCATTGCCGAGCCAAAGGCGTTAATTGGTTTTACCGGGCCGCGGGTTATAGAACAGACCATCAGGCAGAAATTACCGCCGGGATTTCAACGTTCAGAGTTTCTCCTGGAACATGGCCTAATAGATATGATAGTACACCGCAAAAACTTAAAGAGCACATTAAGCCAATTGCTTGACTATTTGAGTTAATATAAGTATAATGAAATTAAACTGCGTGTAGACCGCGGGGGTCTACACGGTTAATCCTTTTTGATAAGCGAAATCACTTGTGTCCAAATTAGACGTTACTTATCGACGTGAAATGTATTTTGAGATACCAAATTTGTCATACCCGCGAAAGCGGGTATCCAGATTTTTTCTCGTCGTGGATTCCCGCTTAAAGATTGCGGGAATGACATTCTAGCAGCTAATTTGGACAGCAATGAAGCGAAATGAGGAGAAAATGGCGCAGGTTAGCTTAAAAAATGTTACAAAGCTTTTTTCTGGCAATGCAAAAGCAGTTGATAATGTCAGCATAGGGGTTGAAAATAGAGAATTTATGGTTTTGGTAGGGCCTTCAGGGTGTGGTAAGTCCACTACCTTAAGGATGGTAGCTGGGTTAGAAGAGATAACCAGCGGTCAGATATATATCGGAGATAGATTAGTTAATGATGTGCCTGCCAAGGATAGGGATATTGCTATGGTTTTTCAGAATTACGCCCTTTATCCGCATATGACTGTGTTTGAAAATATGTCTTTTGGCCTGATATTAAGAAAAATCCCTAAAAAAGAGATTCAGCAAAGAGTATTTGAGGCAGCGGATATTCTTGGGATTAAGCGGCTGCTTAATCGCAGGCCCAGGCAGCTTTCCGGCGGAGAAAGACAACGCGTGGCAGTGGGAAGGGCTATTGTCCGAAAGCCCCTTGTTTTTTTGTTTGATGAGCCCCTAAGCAATCTGGACGCAAAGTTGAGAGTTCAGATGCGCACAGAGATACATAAACTTTATCTAAGGCTGCAGACTACAATAATTTATGTTACGCATGATCAAGTTGAGGCTATGACTATGGGAAGCAGGATTGCTGTTATGAAGGACGGCATTTTACAGCAGGTAGCTGATCCTGTAACTATCTACGATAAGCCAAAAAATAAATTTATTGCCGGTTTTATCGGCTCTCCGCCTATGAACTTTATGCAGGGCAGGATTATTAAAAAAGACGGCAAGCTGTATTTTGATGAAGGCAAGGTGTTGATAAAATTGGTTGAGGATATGTATAAAAAGATGCTGCCTTACGAAGGGAAAGAGACGATTTTAGGGATCCGTTCAGAGGATATTTATGATAAGCTTTTTGTTTCGGAAGCGCCGCCTGAGAATATTGTCAGGGCAAATTGCGAGGTATATGAACCTATGGGTTCTGAGGTTTATCTTTATTTGAATACAGGAAAACATACCTTTATTGCCCGGGTAGGGGCGCATGACAGGCCTAAGGTTAATCAGGATATGGATGTTGTCTTTGATATGAGTAAGACGCATTTTTTTGATAAAAATACAGAAGAGACCATTGTTTAACCAAATATATAAGCACATTTGATATTCTATCCACTCAGCTGCTCAAGTGTTTTTTTATATGCTGCCTGCCGCTGTGTTAAAAATAATCCTACGTATCATTCTATCCTTATTTCTTTTTATCGTCATTCCCATATTAATAGCATTTAATTTTAGTTCCTACCCTTTAAAGCTGCTATTTATTTTTTATCTGTCTAATGCAGGGGTTTTGTGTCTCTTGCTTAATCAGAACTCTAAGGCCAGGTATCAAATTGAATCTAAAATACAGGATATCCGGGAAAAGTTAAACATTGTCCGTGCAGATACCTTAAAGGAGCAAAAATTCAATGAGGCATTATTAGCTAAAAGAGAGCGCTACGATAATTTAAAAAAAATTGTTGAAGAAATAAGCCAGAATCTGGATTTAGAGTATATCTCAAACAGCATCACAGAAATTATCTTTTCTTCAATTTCAAACCATAAAGGCACCTGCCTTTTATATCTTATTGACAAGCAAACTCAGCGATTAAGCCTTTTTAAGGCAAAAAAAGAAGAGGAAGATTTAGTAATAAAGACAAAAGAAGGGGATATATTTGATATGTGGATGTTGAGGCATGTAACCCCTTTGCTCGTTTCTGATATAAAGAAAGATTTTCGTTTTGATTCGGAGAAATTAAAAGCCCAAAGTACAATGTTGGTTTCATCTTTAATTAGCGCGCCTTTGGTAAGCGAAAATAATTTTTTAGGGATATTAAGATTAGATAATCCAAATCCTGATTTTTATACGCAGGATGACCTAAGGTTTTTAGTTTCTGTCTCTAATTTAGGCGCTGTGGCAATAGAAGGGAGCCAGCTTTTCTTAAAAACCCAGGAGCTGGCCATACGCGATAGCTTGACATTAGTTTACACTAAAGGGTATTTAATGGAGCGCCTCGCTTTAGAATGTGAAAGAGGTATTCGTAAAGGAGCAGTATTTTCCTTATTGATGCTGGATATTGATTTTTTTAAGAATTATAATGATGAATTCGGCCATAGCGCAGGGGATATTGTTTTAAAGAGATTAACCGAAAATATAGTTAATTCCCTTAAAGACTTGAATCCTCTGGTATGCCGTTTTGGCGGGGAAGAATTTTGCATAATCCTTGAAGGTAGGGATAAGGTTAGTGCCCTTGAAATTGCCGAAAGGCTTTGTAAAATAATAGAGAAGGATAAAATAATCTTAAGAAGGCAGGAAACATCCGTTACCGTCTCAATTGGCGTGGTGGCTTTTCCCGGCGATGGCCTAAGGCCGGATGAGCTGATTGCAAAAGTTGACAAGGCAATGTATGAGGCAAAACGAAAAGGAAGAAATCAGGTATGCGGCATATAATTGTATTGATTCTATTAAGCGTTTTTTTATATCTTTTTTTCAAGAGAATCCTATTTAACAGTTTAATAGCAAAAATTAGGAGTCTTAAGCCTTTAGAAAATGAATATGACTGGCGGCTCAAGGAAGAAAAAAGATTGAGAGTTGATAATTCTATTCTTGAGAAATCTGTTAATCAGACCACAGCCCTTTACGACATAACCAAAGATATCTGTAAAACCTTAAATGAGGTTGAGTTATTTAATATCTTTAAGGAGCGCATAGCCGGATATATCAAGGTAGAGGGTTTGGAATTTATTAAGTCCGAGGCAGATTTAACGCAGTTTAAAAACTATTTCATTTTTCCGTTAAGTTTTCAAAATAGTATTGCAGGTTATCTGGTTGTTAAGGGCATTGAAGAAGAGGATAAAGGTAAATTTTATATTTTAGGCCAGCAATATACATTAGGCCTTAAAAGGGCGCTTTTATACGAAAAGGTACAGGAACTTGCTATTGTTGATAATGTTACCCAGGCCTCAACCCGCAGGCATTTTATGAGAAGGTTTGAGGAAGAATTCATGCGTTCGGGAAAATTTAACCATAATTTGACATTTCTTATGATTGATATTGATCATTTTAAAGAATGCAATGACCATTACGGGCATCTGGTTGGCGATGTTGTCTTAAAAGAGGTTAGTAAAACTATCAAAGATAATATCAGGCAGATAGATTTTATGGGCCGTTATGGGGGCGAGGAGCTTTCCGTTATTTTGGTTGAAACAAATAAGGAGAATGCGTATCTTGTCGCAGAGCGTATTCGCCAAGCCGTAGAATTAAAATATATTGCTGCTTATGACGAGGTTTTAAGGGTTACAATAAGCATAGGCATATCTGTATTTCCTATCGATGCCTTAACTCAACCCACAGTCATTGATAAGGCAGACGAAGCATTATATCGTGCCAAAGGCCTTGGCAGAAACAAGGTCTGCTGCCTTAATTAATTTCTTAAGTAACGGAATATCATCTTTAGATATCTTGGTTCTTTCGTAATTAACTTGAATCTTGAATAATAGTTGTCATTGTCCGGCTTGACCGGACAATCCAGAAATATGCCTTCTGAATTTCCGCTAGAGTTTACCCCC
>JASEHM010000129.1 GCA_030018895.1 Candidatus Omnitrophota bacterium | reverse complement strand
CTCTTCCCGAGATTCACCCACATCCGGCGTAGATTTTAACACCACTAATTTATTCCTAAAAATCTCTAACCTTACCGCTTGATAATCCTGCGTAGAAAGCAACGCTGCCCTTTTTACTGCCAATAAAAATTGTTCACGATTAACCTTAAATTTATTATTTGAAACAACAGGAATTACTTGCTGATAATCAGGAAATTCGCCATCAACAACCCGGGAAATTATCACCACACCATCTAAATCAAATAACACCTGATTAGCGCCTAAAACCAAGGATAATTCACCTTCATCTTTAAGATTACGATTTAACTCACAAATTGTTTTAAAAGGGATAATAATTTTTATATCCCTGTCCGTTCCCTGGTTTATTTTTTTCTCAGCAACTGCAAGCCTTTTTCCGTCTGTAGCCACCAGGGTAAATTTATCTTTATTAATTGAAAAAAGTACTCCGTTTAAAACATACGCGGTTTCATTTTCATTAAAAGAAATAACAAAAGAAGTGAGTTTTAATAATTGTTTTAATTCTTCTTGTTTTATTTTAATTACCTCTTTATTTTTAAAATCAGGTAATCTAGGAAAACCTTCTTTATCTAACCCCATAATTTTGAAATGACAAGATTGTGTTTCGATATTTATTAAATTGTTTTTTTTAGTGTTTATTTCCACAATATCTGCGGATAATTCCCGGATAATCTCATTAAACTTTTTTGCCGGCACAGTAATCGCGCCTTGTTCTTTAATATCCACAGGTATTACACAGCTTATTCCAATATCTAAATCTGTGGCAGTCAACCTTATTTTATCCTGTTGGGTTTCTATTAAAATATTGGAAAGTATTGGCAGAGATGTTTTTGCGTTAATAATATTTCCCGATATTTGTATACCATTTAATAAAATTTCTTTTTTAGCAATAAACCACATCTTACCTTTCTAATACTATTATTTTTTGTGTATTATAAATAATAGTAATTGTAGTAGGGTTGTAAGTTGTTGAAATTACTATAACTTCTGTGTTTGTTTATAATTATGAATAAATATACCCTTGAATAACCTTTGAATTTATTGTTTAATAAGGTGTATAATTTTTTCTACCCTATTTTTTAAATCTTCTTTAATAACCAACTCCTTTTTTATTTTATTACAAGAGTGTAAAACTGTTGTATGGTCTTTTCCCCCAAAATAACCACCTATTTCAGGAAAGGATAAATCAGTTAATTCCCGGCTTAAATACATAGCTATTTGCCTTGGTAAAACCACTGTTTTGTTTCTATGTTTTGTTTTAAGTTCATATGGAGGCAACCCAAACTCTTCTGCCACACAACGTTGGATAAAATCAATAGTAATTAATTTTTTAGGTTCTTTTAAAAGGTCTTTAAGCACTTCTTTGGTTAAATCTATAGTTATGGGCCTTTCTTCTAATAAAGAGTAGGCAATAGTACGGACAAGAGCGCCTTCTAAATCCCTAATATTAGATTTAATTAACTGGGCAATAAAAAATATAGCGTCATTGGGAACACAAATAGACTCCCTTTCTATCTTTTTTTTTAATATAGCAACCCGCGTTTCTAAGTCTGGAGGCTGTATATCAGTGGTAAGTCCCCAGCCAAAACGAGAAATTAACCTTTCCTGTAAGTCGGTTATCTCTTTGGGTGGCCTATCTGAAGAAAGTATAATCTGCTTATGGCTATCGTAAAGAGCGTTAAAGGTGTGGAAGAACTCTTCCTGGGTGGATTCTTTGCCGGCAATAAAATGCGTATCATCAATTACCAGCACATCAACATTTCTGTATTTTTGGCGGAAATTCAAGGTAGTTTTGTGCTGTATAGCGTTAATAAGCTCATTTGTAAAGCGCTCTGAGGGGATGTAGCATATTTTTGCGGCTCCGTTTGTTTTATGAATAATGTGATGACAAATTGCCTGAATAAGGTGTGTTTTGCCTAAACCTGTTGCGCCATAGATAAATAAGGGGTTGTAGATTTTAGCAGGTGATTCTGCTACTGCCAATGCATAAGCATGCGCATGGCGATTAGAAGGCCCAACTACAAAATTTTCAAAAATATAACGAGAGTTTAGATTAAAAGAAGAAGTTTCTATTTTTTGGGTTTTTATTGGTTGCGGCAAAGCTGTTTTGTCAGCCGGTTCATTATTTTGACTGCTTACCTCTAGTAAAATCTCAAACTCCTCCTCATTAACCACCTGTTTTATTGCCTCAACAATAAGATTACGGTAGTGATTTTCTACCCATTCCTTAAAAAAATTATCCGGCACCCCTAAAATCAAGGTATTTTTCTCGATTCTTGGCTTAAGAGGCAAAATCCATGCTGCATATGAGGTTTCGCCTAGTTTATCTTTTAAGTAATTTTGCGCCTGTTCCCATGCCTCAAGTAAAAGAATCATTGGTTATTAACAATTTATCCACACCTTGCATAACTCTGTGGAAATACGAAATTAATTATTTATACATTCGCTCTGCTTATGACGGGGAGAAGCCTTATTTTACTTTACCATAAAACTTCTTTTTGGGCAAGAAAAAAATGCGGATTGAAGGGAAGGGGACGGTTCTATTTTTCTGTTGTTTAGAAAAATAGAACCGTCCCCTTGATTCTTTTTTGAAGGAAATTAAGAGTGATGTATTGCTGCTGCAAAGTACATAAATAACACTCCTAGGATAAAGAAAACTAAGGAAATCGTTGCCTTCTTTAAATCCTGCTGCTTATGCAGTTCCGGAATAAGGTCGCAGCTGGCTATATAAATAAAGCCTCCTGCTGCAGCTGGCATAAGCAGCTTCAAGAAAATATCCGATGAGTTCGCAAGGCTATAGCCGATTATTGTTCCAAAGATTGCAGTTAAGGCAGAGATAAGATTATAAAATAGCGCCTTGTTTTTGCTTAATCCTCCGTAAATCAAAACGCCGAAATCGCCGATTTCCTGGGGGATCTCGTGCATAATAATCGCAAAGGCGGTAGTAAGCCCAAAATTTATGCCCACCACAAAAGAGGAGCCGATTATGAGCCCGTCTATAAAATTATGCATTCCGTCGCCAAAGAGATTAAGGTAAACAAAAGAATGTATATCGCATTTTTCCTTATGGCAATGGCGCCAGTGCAGATACCTCTCTAGGATAAAAAACAGGATAAACCCTGCGATAACAAGTATGTATACCTCTTGGTGAGCGTTTTTCTCTACGGCCTCCGGAATAAGATGCAGAAATGCCCCCCCGATAAGCGCTCCTGCGGAGAAACTGATCAATAAAAAAAGCGTTTTATTTAAGATTTTTTCTTTTAATATTGAAGCGATAATCCCGATTAAGGAAAGCAGGCTTATAAATATGCTTGATCCTAATGCCCAGATAAATTTTATATCCATTAAAGTAATCCCTTTGTATGCCATTCCGAGCGAGGCCGCAAGCAGAATGTGTCATAATAGCCTTTTGTATCATTGCGAGCCCTGCACTGTATGGTGCAGGATGAAGTAATCTCTATCACCGTCGGAGATTGCTTCATCGCTCACTTCGTTCGCTCCTCGCAATGACAAAAAACACGAATTGCGACACAGTCTGAAGGCCGAGCCGAGGAATCTATGTTATCTCTTGATATAAATCATCCCACCTAGGGTTCATCTTACAAATCAACATTTCTTTTTTTTCTCTTCGCCAATTTTTTAATTGCCTTTCTCTATTTATCGCAGTTTCTATATCATTGGCAATTTCGTAATATACTAAACAGTTAATTTTGTATTTTTTGAAAATCCTTCAATCATTCCATTTTTATGTTCATATATTCTCTTTATTAAATCACTAGTGCATTGTAACATAAATTCTTGATAGTTTGTCATTACCCGACTTGTTCGAGG
>JASEHM010000128.1 GCA_030018895.1 Candidatus Omnitrophota bacterium | reverse complement strand
TCAAGCCGGACAATGACAACTATTATTCAAGATTCAAGTTAATTACGAAAGAACCAAAAAATCTGGATACCCGCTTTCGCGAGTATGACAAATTTGATACCTCAAAATACATTTCGCATTGATAAGTAACGTCTAATTTGGACACGAGTGAGGTAGAGAGTAAAATGAGCATACGTCAAAAATTAATTCTGGGATTTATTACAGTTGCCTTACTGCCCTGCCTGACGATTATGGCCTTTAGTATACTAAACCTGGAAAAAATAACTAAAGACCTACGTAATATCCAGGAGTCAGGTGTGAATAAGTTAAAAAGCGCAGGGCAGATGGCTAATGAATTGGCAGGGATAGAAGCCTTGCTTAAAGAATGCCTCCTAGAGAAAATCGAGATTGGGCCGCAAGAAGTAATAAGGACAAAAAACAAAGTAGAAGAGGGCCTTTTAAGGTTTGAGCAGGTTATTAGATTAGAAAAGGAGTTATCTCAAAAAAGAGAGGGGAAGGAATCAGGCCTGCTTAAAACTTTAGAAGAAAAATATCTCTTATATAAAAAGGGTTTAATACAGACAATAGAGGTTTTTGGGAAAAAAAGTTACGTTGCCATAGACAGGTTTTATGAAACGCAGGTAGAGAAAATAGCCAAGGCCTTATTATTAGATATCAGGCAATTTCAAGAAAATGCGGAAGGGGAGACACAAATAGAGATTAAACAGATTCAGGAAGCAGGAAGGCTGATGACGGATTCAATAGTTTTTATTAGCATAATCGTGCTCCTTCTTGCTCTGGCACTAAGCTTTTTTATTGCCCATTCTCTATCTAATCCTATCAGAAGGCTTATGAGTGCGGCGCTTGAAATAGGCAGAGGTAATTTGGGTATGGTTATAAAAATTAAATCAAAGGATGAGATTGGCGCCTTAGCGCAGTCATTTAACAGGATGAGCGTTGATTTAAAGTCTTCGCAAGGCCAATTGCTAGAGGCAAAAAAAGAGATTGAAAATTATTCCAAAGATCTTGAAGAAAAGGTAAGGGAAAGGGGTTTTGCCCTGTCTACGCTTTATGAGGTCTCAAACGCCATTTCTTACACTTTAGATTACCAGACATTGCTTAATCTTATTATGGAATCTTTGTTTAAGCTCGTTGATTATGATATTTGCGGCTCTCTTTTATTTGATGAGTCTGGCGTTAATATTACTATGAAGCCTGTTTATCCGCAAAGCATTAAATTTATAGATGAAGTAAAAGAAGGGCTTATTAATTCTACCTCTCTTTTAAGTAAAGAAGATATTCGCAAAGAAGGTTTAAATGTTGTACTTATTCCTGCTGATAGGGAGATAGCCCAATCAGAAAACAGAGGGTTTGACAAACTGCGCAGTTTTTTTAATGTCCCTTTTCTGGCGCAGGGTAAGGTCATCGGGATAATTAATGTTTCAAGCTGCAGAGAGAATGCTTTTTCAGGGGAAGACATTAAGCTTATCTATACTATTGCTAATCAGGCCTCTAATGCTATTGAGAGGCTTAAGCTGGTTATCACTGCTGAGAAGTCAAAAATGGAGTCTATGGTTGAGAGTATGTCTGAGGGCGTGATCATGATTGATAGCCGGGGAGAGGTAGTAGTTTTTAATCCGCAGGCCCGCAGGATGTTATCTTTTGGATTTCGCCAAGAGATTAGCGCTAAGGTATTGGATGAAAAAATGCAGAAGATAGGGCTTTATGAAGCGTTAAAAGAGTCTAAGGATAAAGGTAAACCTTTAATAAAAGAGATTACTGTTATGGTTGAGGATGAAGGCATGGTTTTGCGCAGCGACGTATCTTCAGTAAAGAATGAAAAAGGAGAGATTGTCGGCACAGTAATTATCTTAAGAGATATTACTAAGGAAAAAGAAGTGGATAAGATGAAGTCAGAATTTATCTCTATTGTTTCCCACGAGCTCAGGACGCCGCTTTCTGTTACTAAGGAGGGAATAAGCCTGGTCTTAGATGGGGTTACGGGTATGGTGAATGTAAAACAAGAGAAGGTTTTACTTACTGCCAGGAATAACATTGATAGATTAACTGATATCATAAACAGCCTTTTGGATATCTCTAAAATTGAGGCAGGCAGGACAGAGATTAGAAAAAGATTGGTTAATTTTAACAGCCTGATTAATGAGCTCATTTCCTCTTTTTCTAAACGCGCAAAAGATAAGGGCCTGGAATTAAAAGTTTTGCTTCCGGAGAAGACAATAGAGGTTTATGTTGACCCTGAGAAGGTAAATCAGGTTTTCATTAATCTAGTAACAAACGCCATTAAATTTACCAAAGAAGGCTGTGTTGAAATTAAGGCAGAGGAAAAAGAAAATGAGATTGAATGTGTTGTAACTGATACAGGTGTAGGAATTTCAAAGGAAGACCTGCCTAAGGTCTTTGGCAAATTTCAACAGTTTGAGCGTACCCCTGGAGCCGGAGAAAAAGGCACAGGCCTGGGCCTTTCTATTGCCAAGGCAATTGTGGAACTCCATAAGGGAAAGATTTGGGTGGAAAGTCAGTTAGGCGTAGGAACAAAATTTACTTTTGTTTTGCCTAAATACACGGTTCAGGAATTCTTTAAGGAATATGTTAATAATGGTATAAGCAGGGCAATAGAAGATAATACTAAGATGTCCTTAATTGTAGTGTCTTTAGCTGAATTTGATAGATTAAAGGAGCGGTTGCCTGAGCCAGAGAGAAAACAGCTCCTGAAGAATATGGAGGAGGTGCTTCAGAATAGCCTGCGCCGCGCAGGCGATGTTGCAGTCAGGGACACAGGGGAATTAGTGGTTATTTTAAACGGTTGCGATAAGGAAGCTGCTTTAAGGGTAGAAGGCAGATTAGCGCAGATGCTGGAAGATACTTTAAATCAGAAGGAGGCGACTAAAGGGATTAGCCTGCGTTTTGGCTGCGCTACCTATCCTGATGAGGCAAGGGTTGATGAGGACTTGCTTAAGAAAGCGAAGAGCGTTTGATTCATAGGTTATACTACGGAGGTATTTATGGAAAAAAAGAGAATACTTATAGCAGATGATGAGCCGGATTTTTTACAGATGGTAAAGATGAGGCTGGAGACAAACGGTTATGAAATAATCACAGCTTCTGACGGCAAGGAGGTATTAGATAAAATAAAGGCTGATAAGCCTGACGCAGTTTTCCTTGATATATTAATGCCTCAGCTTGACGGGCTTAAGGTTTTAAGGGAGATAAGAAAAAGGGATAAGAAATTGCCTGTGTTTATGATTACTGCTTTTTCTAATGAAGAGCGGTTTGAGTTGGCAAATAAATTAAATGCCTCAGGGTTTATTATTAAAACAAGTGATTTAAGCAAAGAAATTAAGAATATAACCGCTGTTTTAGATATAGCCAGTAAATATAAAGGTAAATAATTGAGGAGGCCTAAGGATGAATAAAAAGAAGATTTTAATGGTTGAGGATGAAGCGCAATTAGTAGAGATGGTACAGATGAGGCTGGGGGTAAATAATTATGAAGTTTTAACTGCTTATAACGGAGAGGAAGCCTTGGAAAAGGCAAGAAAAGAAAAGCCGGATTTAATCCTGTTAGATTTGATGCTGCCTAAGATGGATGGTTATAAGGTCTGCAGCCTGCTTAAGAATGATCCAAGATATAATAAGATTCCTATAATCATGCTTACTGCCAGGGCGCAGGAAGAGGAGATAGAATTAGGCCGGGAATTAGGCGCTGATGCCTATATAACCAAACCTTTTGAATCCGAGGACTTATTAGCCAAAATTAAAGAATTGCTAAAGCAATAAGAGTAGGGGGACATTCATCAAAACATCAAAATATTGACGTAATTCGTAACAGTTCAGCGTTTAGAAGTAAAACAGGGCGTCATTCCCGCCCCCGTTTTCACGGGGGTAAACTCCAGCGGGAATCCAA
>JASEHM010000127.1 GCA_030018895.1 Candidatus Omnitrophota bacterium | reverse complement strand
TCCCGCTTGCGCGGGAATGACACCCTGATTTACTTCTGAACGCTGAACTGTTACCATTTTAATTACCTTAAATTGAACGGGTTTACAACAATGCCGTATGCTCCGGAAACTTATACATAATATTCATATTCTGTACTGCCTGGCCTGAAGCGCCTTTAAGCAAATTATCAATAGCAGCAATAATTATTATACTGTCTTTATTATCGTAAATACCAATATCGCAAAAATTAGTTTTTACCACGTCTTTTAACCTAGGGAAACCCCCACTATCTTTGATCCTTACAAATGGCTCTTTTTTATAGAATTTTTTGTATAAACTTATTAGATGTTTGGTGTCAGGTGCCTGATGCCTGGCCTTCTTAACATAAATTGTCGCTAAAATTCCTCTGCTTATTGGCAGAAGATGCGGCACAAAGGTTATGTTAACTTTTTTTCCTGCTAATTTTGATAATTCCTGCTCAATTTCAGGCGCATGCTGATGCGTATTTACCTTATATGCCTTAAAATCCTCATTCACCTCGTCGAATAAAAGTCCTTCGGCTAATTTTTTGCCGGCACCGGTTGTGCCTGATTTTGCGTCAATAATAATTGAGTTTATTTCTATTAAATCAAGGGCTAAAAGAGGCGCCAGGGCTAATATGCATACGGTAGGATAACAACCGGGATTAGCAATAAGCCTTGCATTTTTAATTTTTAACCGATAAATTTCAGGTAGCCCATAAATCGCCAAACCAAGATTTATTTTATCCTTGTGTTTGGTGTTGTAAAATTTTTTATAAACGCTTATATTCTTTAATCTGTAATCCGCGCTCAAATCAATTACTTTTTTACCTGCCTTTAATAAAGCAGGCGCAATTTCCATGGAGACCGTATGCGGTAACGCTAGAAAAACCAAATCACTCTCCTCAGTAATTTTTTTTAAGTCTATTTCTGCGCATACCGAATCAATCCTGCCTTTAAACTTGGGAAAGATATCTGAAATTTTAACAGATTGGCCGCTCCTGGAACAAACAACTGCGATCCTTACCTGCGGATGCCTTAGGAGGACATCAATTAATTCCTCTCCTGTATAACCTGTCACGCCAATTATGCCTATATTTATCATCTTCTCGTCTCAATTTTATATTGCCTCTTGCCTTATACTCATATTAAGATAAAAACTTCTAATAGTCAAGTATTTTTTCCGTCGGACAAAAAAAATCCCGTTCATTTTCATTTGAACGGGATTTTTAATTTTTACTAGGCGTTCTTATTTTTCTCTTTACCTCTTTGTCCACTGGAAACGTTTACGCGCGCCTTTTTGACCATATTTTTTGCGTTCTTTTGCGCGCGGGTCGCGGGTAAGATAACCGTGTTTACGCAATAAATCCTTAAGACATGGATCAGACGCCATTAAAGCGCGCGAGATCCCAAGCCGCAAAGCCCCTGCTTGTCCTGTTAAACCGCCTCCTTTGATATTAACGAAAATATCAAATTTATTAACGTTATTCGTCAAATATAAAGGCTGCTGGACAATAATTCTGTCTGTTTCTCTTAAAAAATATTTTTCGTACGGCCGGGAATTTACAGTAATCTCCCCTTTTCCAGGCATGAGCCTTACTCTAACATTAGATTCTTTACGCCTGCCTACTGCTGTCCATTGCACGGTCTGATTCATATTTTATCTCCAATAAAACTCCACCCTGCTGTAAAGCAGGGCAAATGTATAAATCCTATTCTCTAACTTAACGCCTTTTGCCTATGCCAAAGAAAGAGCAATCGGATTTTGCGCTTTATGCTGATGTTTATCATCAGCATAAACCTTTAATTTCTTTATCATATCTCTGCCTAAAGGCCCGCCAGGAAGCATTCTCTGAACTGCCAGCCTGATTACTGTAACTGGCTTTTTATCCAACATATTTTCTAAAGACACTTCTCTCAAACCCCCTGGATATCCTGAGAAACGGCGATATACCTTCTGCTTAAGTTTTCTTCCTGTAACCTTAATCTTAGAAGCGTTTATAACTATTACGCCGTCTCCAGTATCCAAATGCGGCGTAAAAATAACCTTATGCTTGCCTCTTAAAATAGAGACTACCTTAGAAGCAAGCCTGCCCAAAACCTTATCTTTAGCATCCACAAGATACCACTGCCTCTTTACATCAGCCTTTTTTGCAACATACGTCCTATTCATCGCATTAAAACCCCTCTTTCTCCTACTCTACTACACCCGCTATAAATCAGAATTAAGAACTAAGAGTTAAGAACTAAGAAGTAGAAAAACTGTAATAAAAACTATATCTTTAGCTTTTAGAAGTGCTTTGTCATTGCAAGCTCCGCGCTTTAAGACGGGGCGAATGTATAACTATCTAACCGAAAAAAAAGTATACCATCTTCCCAAACAAAGTCAAGAAAAAATTGCAAAGCAATTTTTTCTTGATCCTGAAGCTGCCCAAAGGCAACTTCAGGATCTTAAAAATCAAAGGGACGGTTCTATTTTTCTGTTCGCCCTTTATTTTTTTTACAATCAATTACCCCCTTAAATTCATTGCATCAGCCATAACTAAGGCCTCTTTGATTTCTAGGGGGGTTTCCACAACATTATCCTCTTCTAATCTGCAAATTTCCACTAAACAGGAGATTACGTCTGTAACGCGAATATCCCATTCCCCTTTTAAGGCGCTGGCAGCAATGAATTCCTTGATACGCTCTCCAGAAGGGATAATCCCAACAATAAGCATCTTCTGGATCTGCTGGAATTCCTCATCCAAATTAATCGCTGCTAAATTAGGTATCTGCGGCAACTTCAAGTTCAGGCTGGAACTGGCAATTAAAGGCTGGGTAACAATATTCATTACCCGGAAGTCAATTCCCCCAATTTTTTGCTTTTTGGGAATTGATAGTGAGCTTGCCAAACTATCAATTCCGCCTAGTTTTTGCTTTCTAGGAATTGATGAGGAACCGGAGATAGACGAACCCGCAGAGTAAGTCGAGCTATTTATTTTCTCCTCAATTTTATCAAAAAGATCGCTTGGAACTTTCTCCTCTTTTAATGTATTACAAACAAATTCTAAGACTGATTTTCCCTCATCTTCATTTATATCGTCTCTAAGAGAAAAACAATAATGGAAATCCCAACTCAAACCACCCTCTATCCGGGATCCTGTATTCTTATTAAAATTTATTTGTTTATCTCCCAATTTAGAGGATCCTTCTTTTTCCTTAGAAATGTCTATATAATAGCAGGAACCATCCGTAGCTCGATAAATAGGATACCCGTCATGAATCAAAAGATTTACTACTTCTGAAACTGTCAGCGCAAAGCTGACGGCATCATCCCCATCCTCTGCTAATGGTGAAACTAAGTGTATATCTAAACCGTCTCCTACAACAGCTGACAATACTACGTTACGAATTGACTCATGTATCTCCCCATTAGATTGAATCAGCTTAATTTTTTTCAACTTAGCTTCGGTATCATCGCCAAAGAATTTATATTGCGGATCGCGTGCTTTCGCTCTTAGCTCATGCACCAATACAAATCCTTTAGGATGCTGCCTCAATTGCTCAAGAGACAACATAGCGGCCATAACTACATCTTCTGGCTCCATCGCTCTATTCTTTAGTTTAACCAACTGTATCGCCGAGCTGACGGCATCATCCCCATCCTCTGCTATTTTAATTAAACCGCCCAGCTTTTCTATGGTTCTTCCAGATAGCCTAATTATCATAAACAATACATCCAACTTTACTTTCATAAAGTTTTTATCTTCCTGCTTAAATTCGTTTTCATTATAACTTTCTGACAATTCTTCAAGCTTATTTTTTACCCCTTGAAGGCTTTTTATAACCTCTTCTATTTGTTGTATAGTGTTTGAAGGATAATTTAAATCCACAGAAAGAACGCCCTGGATGTTCTTTCTGTG
>JASEHM010000126.1 GCA_030018895.1 Candidatus Omnitrophota bacterium | reverse complement strand
CTTTAACAAACCCTGTGAATTGCAGCACTGTTGCGGAGAAAACGCCATACTCTATCCCGGACATTTTAAACGCTATACACAACAAAGGTAAGATTCCAAACAGCCCAATCAATGCAGATATAAAAACTGATATTAAACTGGTTGAAACCTCATCAGGCTCTGCGTCTATGCTTTTTGAGGTTATTGCTATTGCCGAGGCCCCGCAAATAGCAGAACCAACAGCAATTAAATAACCCGTCTTTTCTTTTATTTTAAATAGATTTGACAATAGAATCGCTGAAATTAAATATACCATTAATACAATCAATAGTATAAAAATAAAATCTGTTTTCACACTTGCGAATTTAACAAAGTTTAAGTTTATGGCTCCGTAGAATATCACGCCAATAGGTATAAACAACATAGAAGCCTGCTTAAAGCCGGATATAACTTTATCATCAAATTTTACAAAGGCCCTTAAGAATATCCCTATTATTAAGGCCAACAACAAAGGGTCTAAAACCGGCCATTTTGCAAATCCCTCTATTATTACCGCGGCTATGCCAACTAAAAGAGATAAAAATACCCCTTTCAAGCCCTGTTTCGTCAAAATTAAAATTGACATTTAACACCTCCTCAATGAACGCTTGACTTACGAACACAAAGTGTGAGTAAGTCAATGCGTGAATTGAGTCCCGCCGTTTTTTGGCGGGACTAACGGGACATTATTATAGTAATCTTGTATAAGAAAATCCTTCGCCTATATTCGGAATAACTATACCATATCCCAGATATTTATCAACAAAAATGTGTTGCAGAAAACCCTTAGATAGAGTAGAATTAGGACAAATGCTCTACGACCGTTTTCAACAAGAGGCAATTGATTATATTAAGGCGGGTTATTCAGTAATCGTCTCTGCGCCCACAGGTTCAGGCAAAACCGCAATTGCCGAGCACATTATCACTGAGGCAATCCAGAAACAGCAAAATGTCATTTACACCGCGCCTATCAAGGCCCTATCCAACCAAAAATTCCGCGACTTCGAACACCAGTATCCGGATAATATCGGTATTTTAACCGGAGACGTCTCTCTTAACATAGAAGCGCCTATCCTTATTATGACCACTGAAATATTCCGCAACAAAATCCTGGACGACCCGCAAAGCTTAGAAAAATATTCCTGGGTTATCTTTGATGAAATCCACTATATTGATAACCCTGAGCGCGGCACCGTCTGGGAAGAGGCCTTAATATTCCTGCCTAAACATATGCGTCTGCTTGGGCTTTCTGCCACCATACCTAATATAAAAGAATTTGCCTCCTGGGTTGAGTCTGTTCATAATAATCCCGTAAAAATAGTTATAGAAGAAACAAGGCCTGTACCATTGCATTTTCTCTTTCAGGCTCAAAATGAAATTATAGATAGCGTTGAGAAGTTAAAAAAACTAATCTTTAATCGGCCTTACAGCCTCGCTCAAATCAGGCCCAATAAACTAAATGCACTGATAAATTACATAAATCAACAAGCAGGTTTTCCCGCAATCTACTTTGTTTTTGGAAGGAGAAGGGCAGAGGAGCTTGCCTTTGGATTACAGGGGTTTAATTTCTTATCCAATGAAGAAAGAACACAAATCACCTCTCTATTTAACAACCTCTGTATCCGTTATGGCCTAAAGAATGAAGACACAGCCCAAAAACTTTCCCCCCTTATCCAGTCCGGAATTGCCTATCATCACGCAGGGATGCTTCCCACATTAAAAGAGGCCATAGAAAGGCTTTTTTTTAGCCGGCTCTTAAAAGTAATCTTTACCACGGAAACCTTTGCTTTAGGGATTAATATGCCTAGCCGCTCAGTGATTTTTGATGATTTAAGAAAGTTTTACGGCCGTTATGTCCGTAATCTAAAAACGCGCGATTTTTATCAGATGGCTGGCCGCGCAGGCCGCCGAAGTATAGATACGCAAGGCTTTGTTTACTGCCGCCTGAACCTGCACAAGATAGGCCCTCAAGAGATAAGCCGCATTATCTATGGAAAGCCCGAAGAAGTAAAAAGCCAGCTCAATACTTCTTACGCTACAATCCTTAATCTTTTTGAAACCCACAAAGATGAACTCTTTAAAATTTACCCCTTTTCTCTTCATTATTTTCAATCCCGCAAAAATGAGCAAAAAGAGGCCCTAAGGCTGATTACGGATAAATTAAAACTGCTTAAGGAAAACAATTACATTGTAAATGACACCTTAACCTCAAAAGGCAAGTTTGCTAAAACTGTTTACGGATATGAACTCCTGCTTTCAGAGCTTTATGAGGAAAATATCCTGGAGCAATTGGATGAATTTAGCTTAGGGGTATTAGCTGCAGCTTGTGTTTTTGAACCAAGAAAAAATCAACGCAAACCCAAACTTTCCAAAATCAGCCGCAGATTAGAGAATACTTGCTTACAATTCTCAGAAAAAATCAAACATAAGGAACAAAGATACAGGATTTATCCTTTTAGCAAACACCCCTATTTTCATTTAAGCCTAAGCATGGAGGCATGGCTTAAGGGAGTTGATTTTAATAAAATTTTACGGCTTACAGATACTGACGAAGGCGAGGTTGTACGCTATTTCAGGATGGCTGTGCAAATCTTAAGAGAAATCCTTAATGCTGATATTGCCTCAACCCTCTTAAAAGAAAAAGCCAAAAAAATCATTTCTCTTATTAACCGCGGCATTGTAGACGCAGAAAAACAACTTCGAGAAAGCTAAGTCTAGAATAAGAGACTGTTGCAAAACGTCAAATTTTGCGTCATTCTGAGGCCAAAGGCCGAAGAATCTCGATGCTGATGAGATTTTTCGCTTCGCTCAAAATGACGAAAAATAGCATTTCGCAACAGTCCCATTATTCAAGATTCAAGTTAATTACGAAAGAATCATTAATTTTTTGCTATCTTTTATTAATTACTTGTGATAAAATTGGTTTTATTATGACTTTTAAACTGGGGGAAGTTTTATGAAGATTTCAATAATTGGGGCAGGTAATGTAGGAAGCCTAACCGCAATGCGCCTTAGTCAGGAGGCAGTAGGCGATGTTGTTTTGATTGATGTTGTCCAAGGGGTTGCAGAAGGTAAGTGCCTGGATCTAGAGGATGCCAGGGCTATCTTGAAACACAATTATTGCATTGAGGGTTCGCATGATATAAATAAAATCAAGGATTCTGAAATTGTAGTGATTACTGCTGGCCTAGCCAGGAGACCCGGTATGACGCGCGAAGAGCTTATTTCTAAAAATGCCCAGATTTTAAGAGAGGTAAGCCTAAACATAAAAGAATTATGTCCTCAGGCAGTAGTCATTGTGGTTACGAATCCGCTTGATTTGATGACTTATCTTGTCTTAAAAGCGACTGGCTTTAAGCCGTCTAAGGTATTTGGCATGGGCGTTAGTTTGGATGCTGCCAGATTCGCTAACCTTATAGCAAAAGAATTAAATATTGCAAGCTGTGATATTGAGACAACGGTGATTGGAAGCCATGGCGAAGGAATGCTGCCTTTGCCCAGGTTTACTTTTGTAAAGGGCGCTAGGCTTAATGAGATTTTAGATGATAAAAAAATAGAGTTTCTTATTGAAAGGACTTATAAAAGAGGACTTGAGATCCTGACTTTATTAGGTAGTGGCAGTGCATATTTTGCCCCTTCTTTAGCAGCTGCTGTTTTGGTTAAGGCTGTTGCCTTTGATGAGAAACGCACTTTTGGGGTGTGCGCTTATTTAGATGGGGAATATGGCTTAAAAGATATTTGCATAGGTGTTCCTTGTTTATTGGGTAAGGATGGAGCGGAAAAGATTATTGAGCTAGATTTAAATAGAGAAGAAAAAGACAAATTGGATAAATCCGCTGATGCTATCCAGAAACTTATCTTGCAGCTACCTTTGGAATAGAGTAGAAAGGTAACAGTTCGGCGTTTGAAAGTAACTCGTCG
>JASEHM010000125.1 GCA_030018895.1 Candidatus Omnitrophota bacterium | reverse complement strand
CAGCCTTTAGGAAGCATAAAGCAGGGGCTGACTGATTATACAATACGGCTGCTCGGCGAATTCACAAAACCTGAAGAAATAAATGAGGTTGTCTTAGGCAAAAGAGACGGTAAATACGTCTATTTAAGGGATATTGCCCGCGTTGAAGATGGTTTTAAAGAGATAACAATGCAGACCAGGGTTAATAAAAATCCCGGCCTTATGCTTACAATACAGAAACAGGCAGGCGTAAATACAATTGAGGTAGTAACACAGGTAAAGAAAAAAATAGCCGCGCTTTTACCTTCTCTGCCGCCTGATGTGAAAATGCATCTTATTTTTGATAATTCTGAGGATATTATAGACAGCCTTGATGCCCTTAAATCTTCGGTCTGGTTAGGCATTGGTTTGGTAATATTAGTTGTCTGGTTTTTCCTGCGCCAGTTTTTTGGAAGCCTGATTATAGCCCTTACCATCCCCTTTTCTCTTTTAATTGCATTTATATACCTATTTTTAAGCAATAAGACAATAAATGTTATCAGTCTTTTTTCATTAGCTATTACAGCAGGAATGGTTGTTGATAATGCGATTGTCGTTGTAGATAATGTCTACCGTTATCTTGAGAGAAATAAAAGCCCGGTTGAGGCGGCAATTTACGGAACAACTGAAATGTCTTTGGCAATAGCCGCGTCAACCTTTACTACAGTAGTCGTATTTCTGCCCTTATTATTTGTCCGCGGGGTTATAGGCATTATGTTTGGGGAATTGGCGATAATTGTAATTGTTACCCTTCTATCCTCTCTTTTCACTGCTGTTACTTTTACCCCTATGCTGTGCGCAAAATGGCTAAGGTTAAAATCCCATAAACATAAGGCAGGCAAACTCAGGTTAAGGCCTGTTCTTATGTTTATAATTACTATCTTGGCAGGCCTCTTGCCTTTGGCCTTATCAAGAGGCCAAGGCTCAGAGATCTGGCAGCCATTGGGTATTACAATGATTGGCGGCTTAAGTATTTCAACCCTAATTACAATGCTTTTTGTTCCGACACTTTATGCGGCATTTTCACGGGAATAAAAGGGACGGTTCTATTTTTCTTAAACGAAAAATACAAGAAAAATAGAACCGTCCCCTTTATTCTTTTGCCGAGGGAGGGAGTCGGACCCTCACGAGTGTGACCTCACCAGTTTTTGAGACTGGCGTGTATGCCATTCCACCACCTCGGCAATATTTAGATTGACCCTTCTAAAAATCGTGGTATTATTATCTGGGATATTTCTAACGGGATTAATATAATCTATTTTATATTTTAAAATAGCAACGGTCAAGTAAAATCATTCTTAGAAAGTAATGCGTCAGTAAATGGGGGAAATGATGTCATGTCCGCGAAAGCGGGCATCCAGTCACCGATGGACGCTTGGATTCCCGCTTTCGCGGGAATGACATGTGTCCTTAATAAGTGACGCATTACCTTAGAAATTATCCCCATCTCAAAACGGAAACTGAAAAAACCCTTTGTCCCGATTGGATTGGAAACAGTTTCGCGTTTTACGCGTTTTATTAGATCTTAACTCTTAACTCTGCCTTTTAGGGGCTGTAGCTCAGCTGGGAGAGCGCTTGCATGGCATGCAATAGGTCGAGGGTTCAAATCCCTCCAGCTCCACCAAACCGCACCCTCTTTACTATGATTTTAGGAATCCATATCTCTGGCGTAGATAAGATTATAGAAGCGCCTGCATACGTTGCTAAATTGGGTTGTAATACTATGCAGATGTTTTTGCGCAGTCCTCAGAAATGGCGCGCTAACTTTTTAGAGCCAAAAGATATTGAGGAATTTAAGGCAAAACAAAAGGCCTTTAGAATAAAACCCGTCTTTATCCACATCCCTTATTGTTTAAACCTTGCTTCGTCAAATCCAAGATTGTATAATGCATCTATTAAGGCCTATATTGAAGATATTTCAGAGGCAGCTCTTTTAGGCGCGGATTATCTTGTTACGCATATGGGTAGCCACAAAGAAACCTCAGAGAAAGAGGGAATAAAAAGATTAAGCGAGGCATTGAATAGAATTTTAAAAGAGACAAGGTCAAATAAGACGGGTATTTTATTGGAAAATACCTCTGGTTCTGGTTCCTGGTTAGGGTATAAGTTTATCCATCACAGAGAGATCATTAAAGATATAGAGCAAAAGGAGCGGATTGGCCTTTGTTTTGATACTGCGCATGCGTATCTGGCAGGTTATGATATTTCAGGAGAGAAGGGGCTGGAGGCGGTTTTAGATGAGATAGATAAAATGGTAGGCCTGAATCTGATAAAGCTCATTCATCTAAATGATGCAAAAGGTAAATTAGGTTCTCATCATGACAGGCATGAGCATATTGGAGAAGGCAGTATTGGTTTAGAAGGAATGAGAAGAATTATTAATCATCCGAAATTAAGAGCTATCCCTTTTATTTTAGAAACGCCCAAAGATAGCAAGACTGCTGATAAGGAAAATTTAGGGATGGTAAGAAAATTGAGAAACCAAAAATATGAAATATCCATTTAAAGAAATAGAGGAAAAATGGCAAATTTTTTGGCAGGAAACCAAAATTTTTAGCGTTCATCCTGACCCGAAGAAGAAAAAATATTATCTATTGGAGATGTTTCCATATCCTTCCGGGAAAATTCATATGGGGCATGTGCGTAATTATACTATTGCTGATGCAGCAGCGCGTTTTAAGATGCTGGAAGGTTATAATGTCCTGCATCCTATGGGGTTTGATGCTTTTGGCCAGCCAGCAGAAAATGCCGCGATAAAGAATAAAACCCGGCCTGATACCTGGACTTATAAGTGTATTGATCTGATGAAGGCAGAATTAAAAAAAATGGGGTTTTCTTATGATTGGGAGAGAGAAATTTCTACCTGCGACAGTAATTATTATAAATGGAATCAATGGATATTCCTAAAGATGTTTGAGAGAGGCCTTGCTTATAGAAAGGCCTCCAGTGTTAACTGGTGCCCGAGTTGCGAGACAACCTTAGCAAATGAAGAGGTCTTAGAGGGTGGCTGCTGGAGGTGCCATACAAAGGTAGAACTAAAGGATTTAGAGCAATGGTTTTTAAAAATTACTGAATACAAAGAGCGGCTTCTTTCAGACTTAAGCCGGCTTAAATTTTGGCCTAAGATGGTTTTGGCTATGCAGGCCAACTGGATCGGAAAAAGCCAGGGCATAGAAATATATTTTCGATTAAAAGATACTCAGAAAATAATCCCTGTTTTTACTACGCGTTCTGATACAATTTTTGGCGCAGCCTACATTGTCCTTTCACCGGAACATCCTTTAATCAGAGAGATAATTAAAGGAAGGCTGCAAGAGGAGGCGGTTTTAAAGTTTATTGATGCAGCAAGCAAAAAAATTAATATTGTGCGCGCAGCAGAAGACGTAAAAAAAGAAGGCGTTTTTACCGGCGCCTACGCAATAAATCCGGCAAATAATGAAGAGATACCGATTTGGGCAGCAGATTATGTATTAATGGAATACGGAACCGGCGCAATTATGGCAGTTCCTGCGCATGACCAAAGGGATTTTCTTTTTGCAAAGGAACATAGCTTGACAATGAGAATTGTTATTCAGCCTTTAGGTGGCAGCTGTCAGCTTTCAGCAAAGGATTTAACCGAGGCATACGAGGGAGATGGAATACAGATTAATTCTAATCAATTTGACGGATTACCAAATCAAGAAGCAAAATTAAAAATTAGCCAGTGGATGCAGGATTCTGGTATTGGCAAGATTCAGACGCACTGGAGACTGCGCGACTGGCTGATTTCCCGGCAGCGCTACTGGGGAACCCCTATACCTATTATATATTGCCCTAAATGCGGGATAGTTCCTGTTCCTTATGACTCCTTGCCAGTAGAGCTGCCTCTTAAAGCGCCTTTTACCGTAACAGTTCAGCGTTCAGAAGTAAATCAGGGTGTCATTCCCGCGCAAGCGGG
>JASEHM010000124.1 GCA_030018895.1 Candidatus Omnitrophota bacterium | reverse complement strand
TCCCGCTTAAAGATTGCGGGAATGACACTCTAGCAGCTAATTTGGACAGCAATGAACTATAATGAAAAATAAACTCATTGTTTCTGTGTCCCCGCATATACATAATAAGGAATCAATAAGCAGGATTATGTGGCTTGTGATTTTAAGTTTAATACCATCGGGCATTGCAGGGGTTTTTATTTTTGGGGCAAGCGCCCTGCGTGTGATTATCTTAGGGGTTGCGTCTGCTTTATTTGCAGATGTCCTTTTGCAAATAGTCACTAAAAGAAAAATAAGCGCTTTAGATGGAAGCGCCTTTCTTACCGGGTTATTACTTAGCTTTAATCTTCCCGCAGATGTGCCTTTTTGGCTCCCTATAGTTGGCTCGTTTTTTTCTATTGCTATAGGTAAGCAGATTTTTGGAGGACTGGGTCAGAACATATTTAATCCAGCTTTAGTAGGCAGGGTTTTTCTTATGGCTTCCTGGCCTAAATATATGACTACTTTTATTAAGCCTTTAACTTATGATGCTATAACTTCTGCTACGCCGCTGGCTGTTCTTAAAGAGGGCAAGATCCTGGAGCATATTTCGTATTTAGACCTGTTTTTAGGAAAAAGGGGCGGTTGTATCGGCGAGGTTTGTATTCCGGCGCTTATTTTAGGAGCTTTATTTCTTTTTATCAAAGGCTACATCTCTTGGCATATACCATTAACTTATATATTTACCGTAGGGGCGTTTACCTATATATTTGGGCCGCATGGATTATTTAGCGGCGATTGGTTATTCCATATTTTATCAGGCGGGCTTATTTTAGGGGCATTTTTTATGGCTACAGATTATGTTACGAGCCCCTTGACGCGAAAGGGTCAGCTCATATTTGGCATTGGATGTGGCATTATAACTTCAGTTATCCGGCTCTGGGGAGGTTATTCTGAGGGCGTTTCATACGCTATTTTAATGATGAACGCGGCCACGCCTATAATTGATCGGTATACGAAAAGTCGGGTTTATGGTATAAAATGAAATTTATGTACACCGCGGGGGTGTACATGGGGTGTATATGGGGATTGAATCTAAGGGTATGAAAAAATTGCTTCAGGAATTTTCAAAAGGCATTATCAAAGAAAATCCTACTTTTGTCTTGGCCTTAGGCTTGTGTCCGACGTTGGCAGTTTCTGTGTCTTTGATAAATGGTTTAGGTATGGGTCTTGCCGCAACCTTTGTGCTTTTGGGTTCAAATATTATTATTGCTTTGATTAAGAATATGATACCTGAAAGAATAAGGATTCCCTGTTATATTGTAGTCATTGCTACCTTTGTTACTATTACTGAACTTATGATGAAGGCATATAGCCCGGCGCTAGACCGCAGTTTGGGTATTTATGTGCCCTTGATTGTGGTAAACTGCATAGTATTAGGCCGCGCTGAGGCATATGCCTCAAAAAATAATGCAGTTAATTCTTTTTTTGACGGTTTAGGTATGGGCGCTGGTTTTATTTTAGCACTTTTGTTAATTTCAGGTATCAGGGAGTTTTTAGGCACAGGAAGGTTTTTTAATCATATCCTATTTAAAGGTTTTGAGCCGGTATGTGTTTTGAGTATGCCCTCAGGCGCGCTTTTAGTTATTGGGCTATTATTAGGGCTCTTTAATCTTTTACGGTATAGGAAAGTATAAAGTACTTTCCTAACCACTGTGAAAATTGCCTAAAGTTATTGCCGATCACGCCTATGGCAGATCCCGCCAAAGGCGGGAAGGCAATTTTCTTGAAAAGGAAAAAGACATGAATATCGGACAATTTTTAAGTATATTTATCTCCAGTATCTTTATTTGCAATGTAATACTTTCGCGTTTTTTAGGCCTGTGCTCTTTTGTTGCTATTTCTAAGCAAACCAAGCCTGCCCTGGCAATGAGCTTAGCTGTTGTCTTTGTTACCACAGTGTCCTCTATTCTTACCTGGTTTATTTATCAGTTTTTGCTTATTCCTTTTAATCTTCAGTATTTGCGTACAATTGCCTTTATTTTGGTGATTGCCACATTTGTACAGTTTGTAGAGATGGTAATTAGAAAGATAGCGCCTCCTCTGTATAGATTTTTTGGGATTTATTTGCCTTTAATAACTGTAAACTGCGCGGTATTAGGGGGGGGCAGTTTTAAATATTGATATGTTTTTTGTTAATGGCAAGGCTATTTCCGGGAGTTTCTTTTATTCTGTATTTCAGGGGATATGCGTAGGCCTGGGTTATACCCTGGCCATGCTTTTAATGTCAGGGATTAGAGAGAGGCTTGATTTTTGTAATGTTCCTGAGTCAATGAAGGATTTTCCTCTCACCTTTGTAATTGCCTCAATTATGAGTTTAAGTTTTATGGGTTTTAACGAGTTTAGGTTTTAACACATAGCAAAAACCATACACTATAGATTATGGAAATTCTAATTCCGATTCTAATTTTAGGTTCTTTAGGCATGGTATTTGGTGTTGGCCTTGCTATTGCCTCAAAGCGCTTAGCAGTTTACGTAGATCCGCGCTTAGAAAAAATTCATGGGTTATTGCCAGGCGCTAATTGCGGCGCCTGCGGAGGAGCAGGCTGTTTTGGGTTTGCTGAAGGCTTATTAAGCGGAAAATTCAACATGGATGCGTGCAAGGTTAGCGAAGAGACAGCAAGAGAAGAAGTTAGCTATGTTTTAGGCCAGAAAATAGAAAAAAGGGTTAAAAAAGTCGCTGTTTTGCGTTGTTTTGGCGGAATCCAAGCAAAGGATAAATTTATTTATAAAGGAATTAAAGATTGCCTGGCAGCGAGTTTGGTTTTGGGAGGGCAAAAGGAATGTGCCTATGGATGTTTGGGGTTTGGAGCCTGCGAAAAGGCCTGTGCTTTTGGCGCAATAAAGATGTCAAAAGATGGGTTGCCAAACATTGATGCGGCTAAATGTAAGGCCTGTAATAAGTGTGTCCTTGCCTGCCCCAAGAAATTATTCAGTTTAATTGCAGTAACGCATACGGTTTATGTTGCTTGTAATTCTTATAATTCAGGTAAGGATACAAGAATTGTTTGTCCGGCAGGTTGTATTGCCTGTAAACTTTGCGAAAAAGCCTGTAAGTTTGACAGTATTCATGTGATTAATAATCTAGCAGTTATAGATTATCATAAATGTGTTTCTTGCGGTGAGTGCGTAAAGGCTTGTCCTGTGAAATGTATTAAGATACGCAGTTTTTAAGAGTAGAGAGTAGAGAGATGAATATTGCGGTTTTTGCTTCAGGACGAGGGACAAATTTTCAGGCGATTATTGATGCTGTTCAAAAAGGAAAGATCAAGGCGCATCTGACTTTATTGGTTTCGGATAATTCTGATGCGCCTGTGATAAAAAAGGCGCAAGATGCAAACATTAAAGTAGCGCTGGTTCAAAGAGGAGTTTTTTCTTCAAGAAGTGGTTTTGAAAATAGGATCATACAACACCTTAAAGAAAATAAAATAGAACTGATTGTTTTATCCGGGTTTATGCGTATGCTCAGTCCGGAATTTGTCAGAGAATATTACGGCCGCATTATTAATATCCATCCCGCGTTACTACCTTCTTTTAAAGGGGTTCAGGCAATTAAGAATGCTTTTGATTATGGGGTAAAGGTTACTGGAGTAACAGTGCATTTTGTGGATGAAGAAATGGACCACGGCCCGATAATCCTGCAGGAGGTAGTTAAGATTGAAAGGAAAGATACCCTAGAGTCGCTGGAAGAAAAAATTCACAAAGTAGAACATAAGATTTATCCAGAAGTAATTCAGTTATTTGTAGAAGGAAAATTAAATCCCCCCCAAGTTTTAACATAACCCTAGCCAGTTACAACCTAAAACGCGAATAGACGCTAATTCGGATTCATTCGCGTTTATTCGTATTAAATTAGCGTTTTTTCGCGTCTTATGGATTTCTCCTCTATTGTTATTATGGATCATTCGTAAATAACTTGATAGTATTTGCATAAGTCTTTGATAATAAAGGGGAAA
>JASEHM010000123.1 GCA_030018895.1 Candidatus Omnitrophota bacterium | reverse complement strand
TTTCATAGATGACATTGGTAAACAATATTTTTTATTTCTCTATGATTATCAAAGGATTACACAAATACTATCAAGTTATTTACGAATGACCCCATTTTTTTCATAGATGACATTGGTAAACGATGTTTTTTTATTTCCCCTTTATTATCAAAGACTTATGCAAATACTATCAAGTTATTTACGAATGACCCAGAAATTAAAATCGGGAAACTGTTTCCAGCTCAATCGGGACACTGTTTCCCGATTACTGTTTCCAACTCAATTGGGAAACTGCTTCTCGATTAATTCGGAAACAGTTTCTATTCGTAGAGGGGGGACATAGAGCGTAGTTTTTGGACGATTTTAGGCAGGTGTTCTAAAAAATAATCTATATCCCTTTCTTTCGTCCATCTGCCCAGGGTAATTCTTAAAGAGCCATGGGCAATTTCATGAGACAGGCCTGTGGCTAATAAGACATGGGAAGGCTCTAAGGAGCTTGAAGTACAGGCAGAGCCTGTGGAACAGGCAATGCCTAATAAATCCAAATTAAGCAGGATAGATTCGCCTTCAATATATTTTATAGAAAAATTGACATTATTAGGAAGCCTTTTAACAGGATGGCCATTAAGATAAACTTCGGTTATTTTATTGGGGAGCTCTTTTATCAATTTATCCCGCAAACCAATCTCAAAACTTGCCTGCTCTCCCATTTTATCGCGGCATAACTCAAGCGCCTTTCCTAATCCCACAATACCCGGGGTATTATAGGTTGAGGCGCGCAGTCCTCTTTCCTGGTCCCCTCCGTGCAGAAATCGCGCCAGACGGCTGCCTTTTCTGATGTATAAAGCGCCCACACCTTTTGGCCCGTAAAATTTATGAGCAGAAAGGCTTAAGAAATCAACATTTAGCTCATTAACATTTATCGGGATATGGCCTGTAGCCTGCACTGCATCCGTATGAAAATAAACCCCTTTTTCTCTGGCAATTTTTCCAATTTCAGCAATAGGCTGAATTGTGCCAATCTCATTGTTAGCATGCATTACAGAAATAAGAATAGTTTTATCAGTAAGGCTCTTTTTGATATCTTCAGGATCTATTAAGCCATATTTATCTACGCCAACTAAAGTAATTTTAATTCCTTTTTTCTCTAAGGACACCAGCGGTTCGCTTATTGAATGATGCTCAATAGCAGTACTAATAATGTGATTGCCTTTTTTTTCTAAAGCAGAGGAAACGCCCTCAAGGCAAAAATTATTAGACTCTGTGCCTCCGGAGGTAAAAACAATTTCCTCAGGCCTTGCTCCCAAAAATGAGGCAGTAAACTCTCTTGCGTCCTCAATTGCTTTTCTTGCTTCCTGGCCAAAAGAATAGATTGAAGAGGCATTGCCAAATTTTTCAAAAAAATACGGCTCCATTGCCTTTAAAACCTCAGGGTCGCAAGGCGTGGTTGCGGCATAATCTAAATATATACGTTCCATCTATAAAACCTCATTTAAGCTTCCGCTTCTATAGCCTTCCAGGTCTATCGTTACATAATTATAGCCTAATTTTTTAAAATTAGTAACTATTTGTTCGCGCTTATCCACTAAACAAGAGATATTATTCTTTCCTACCTCAAGACGGCAGAGATCATTATAGTGCCTAACCCTTATATGATTAAAACCTAATTTCTTTAAATAATCTTCTCCCTTTTCAATGCGCCTTAAAATTTCTGAATTAATTTTTAGTCCGTAAGGGACCCTGGAGGCAAGACAGGCAAGGCTGGGTTTATTCCATGTTCTTAGTTTAAGCTTTCTGCTAAGCGAACGGATATCATCTTTATTTATGCCTGCTTCTAAAAGCGGAGAACGCACACCTAATTTATCTCTAGCAATATTTCCAGGCCGAAAGTCTCTCTTATCAGATGTATTGCTTGCATCCAGAACAAAACTTAATCTGTTTTTCCGGGCAATTTTTTTAAGTTTTGTAAAAAGTTCTTTTTTACAAAAATAACAGCGGTTAACCGGATTAGAAATAAATTTTTTATTTTTTAATTCATCTGTCCTTATGATTTTATGCCTTACTTTAAATTCTTTTGCTATTTTTTTAGAAAATAGCAGCTCTTTTTTAGGGTATGCTGCTGAAGAGGCTGTAACTGCAAGAAGGTTTTTTTGAGATAAAACCAGAGAGGCAGCCTTTAAAAGAAACGTACTATCCACTCCTCCTGAAAAAGCAATCAAAACCGAATCCATTTTCTCTAATATTGCCTTTAATTTGTTTAATTTATTCATTAAAAGTGGACTTCCATGGCGCGTGGCGGGCAGATCTTGACGCAAAGTTCGCAGGCTATGCATTTTTTATTATCAAAGATAATCTTGCGTGTTTGAAGCTCAACTACCAAAGCATCTACCGGGCATATCGGAACACAAACCCCGCAATGGGTGCATTTTTCCTCATCCCTAATTACATCTTTACTTAAAGGCTGGATTAAAACTGCGCAGGACTTAAGATACTCAATACCCTTATCAAAATTCTCCTTTTTCCCGATTAACTCTAAAACCATAAGCCCCTCTTCCTCAGGGGTAACAGAGGCCTTTAGTATATTAAACTGCAAGTCAAAATCTTTAACCAATCTATAAACAATCGGTTGATCCACAAGGCGCTGCGGAAAACGCAGGACAATTTTTTTAGAAACCATGTTATCTCCTTAAACCATTTCCGGCCGCAAGAGCAGGAAAGGTTATTAGCTGATGGAGGGGGACTCTTTAAGCGGCTTAAAGGAATAGCCGGACTCAGCGCCAGGCAAAGATGCAACTGATTCGCTCAAAAGAAAATCCCCTTTTTTAATCCAAGATTTCAATTCTTCGGTAATTTCAACTGCCTTTGAATAACTGGATAGATTTCCGGTAGGAACCTCTTTTCCCCGCACAATTATCTTACCGGACTTTAACTGGCCATAATTCACCTCAGCCAAAGAACCCGCTATGCACTGCGGATAATCATGAGCATAATCTATTACCTGAGTATAAATCTCTTCATCTTTTATTGCCGCATATTTTATCTGTTCTTCGCCTAAAACAGGTATAGGCACGCCAATACCTACTGAGAGAGTAACTCCGTAACCATACATACTCTCTCCTACCAGCCATTTAGCCTTCATCTGCTTTAGGTCTCCGATTAAAGCAAGCGTCCCTGCAGGAGCCTGAGGAACCCCATTATCCTTCCTGGGAACAGATGGATTATGCTGTGTTCCATGCCAGGCTACAAAACCGATTCCGCCGCCTAAAAATATTTTTGTGCCTATGCCGATAACCTTATAATAAGGGTCTTTTAAGAGCGGAGAAAGCTGTCCTGCAGAACAATAATTGGCATTACCTATATTGGGTTTTAATGCGCCCATATAGGTATAAATCATTTTATCTGAGGTATTTACTGCCACATTATAATTCTGGTAACAGTTACGAATATTAAAGAGAACCGCTTCATTAATATCCTTTAAATTAATAACGGTTGCTAATTTTTTGCGCGGATAGCAATCAGTGCCATGGGCAGTAGCTTCTAAGCGCACAGATTTTCCCGCGGCCAACTCCTGAATTATATGGGCTCCGCCGTATTTAAACTCACCGGGATAAATTTTATTACGCGGGTCATCATCAGAAAGGGCAGTTGCCCCTAAATAAATATCTACTGCCGCAAAACCAGTATAACAAGGCACATCATTAAGCTTACAAACTCCTCCGCCTAATTTTATCCTTGGCTTTGAATGCCCGACATTAAACCACGCGCCGGATGAACACATCGGGCCGAATGTGGCTGTAGTAACCACATCCACTTCTTCGGCAGCCCTTTTTGTGCCTTTCTTAGCTGCCAGCTCAATAACCTCTTCGGCAGTAACTACTACAACATCGCCTTTTTTAATTTTCTCATTTATCTCTTTAATTGTTCTCATTATTCTAATATCTCCATTCACTCATGTCCAAATTAGACGTTACTTATCGACGCGAAATATATTTTGAGATATCAAATTTGTCATACCCGCGAA
>JASEHM010000122.1 GCA_030018895.1 Candidatus Omnitrophota bacterium | reverse complement strand
TCTTCATTTAATACTGTTGCGTATCAAAGAGCTTGACACTTTACATAACGGATTCTCGCTTCTTCTTTGCCACAACTCTAAAATTACCGAACGGAAAGAAAATTCTGTTTCTCTGGTTTGCGGCAACTCAACCTGAATCTTTCCTTCGCCGGAGGAGATTGCCGCCGGTTCATAGCCGTTACGATAGCCGCTCTGTAAACGCTTCCCCCGTTTATAATGTCCTCTTCCTAAAAATACAGTTACTTCTTCTTCCAGGGCGCGCTGTAGCATTAGCTGCGCTCCGGCCTGAACCATGCAGGAGAGAAGATTTTTACCTTCAAAAATACTTTGAAAAAATGCTTGCTCCATACGCTTGCTTGGTGGTATCCTATGCATTGGCACATCATCCTTTCTGCCCATACGAGGGCGTTGGTTTAAACTTATCAGCGGTATTTTACCGCCTAAAGGAGCGATGTGCCATTTTTATTTGCAACGGCTTAAATTCTTGGCCTCTTACTTTGCGCTACAGCCACGATCTCAATTCAAGCCATACTAAACCATTGCCTTTTCAAGATTACTTTTACAGGTATTATAAGACTTGTCCTTATCCAGAAGATTTGACAGAGAATACAAAGATTATTGTAAAACAACACCTAAGTATTTTCCTAAAATTCATTACTTATTAAATCTTGGCGAATATATATCGTTAAAAATATCCTGGATAAGAAAAGAACTTTTTCCGTTCCTTATGGTAATCGCGATGATCTTAGCAATAGATACATGGGAAGATGTAAGACTGTTCGGTTATAAAGAATTTTTTAAAGAGCCATTAGAACTATTTTTGATTATTTTATCATTCATTATAATAATTATCTTGTTCATGAAAAAGATAATAAAAGATTAATAATATTTTATTTATATTTTTGACAACAGCAGGGTTTGCGATAGCTTTATTTGTAACAGTTCAGCGTTCAGAAGCAAATCAGAGTGTCATTCCCGCGCAAGCGGGAATCCAAAAAGGGTATGACAGAATGGATGCCCGTTTTCACGGGCATGACAAAAACGGGAGGCGAGAACTTCCGGAAGCTGAACGGTTACCTTTATTTACTGTATTCTTTGACCAGGCTGTTATAACCAGGAGAGGCATAATTTATCGTATTCCAACCTTGGAAAAAGTAGTGGCGCTAACCTTTGACGATGGGCCATCACCTATATGGACTCCTAAAATTCTAGATGAACTTAAAAAGGCGCAGGTTAAGGCCACATTCTTTATGATTGGCGAGCATGTAGAGAAATACCCTGAAGTAGCAAAACGTGTTATACAGGAAGGGCATGAAATAGAAAACTACACTTACGATCACCACGCGCTCAGTTATTACAAGAATCAAGAGTTGGAAAAGGAAATACTGGATGCGGAGCGTGCTATTAAAAGCGTTACTGGAAAGAGTATAAAGTATTTTAGGCCTTCGAAGGCTTGGCTTACAGGCAGAGAAAAAGGAAAAGATTAGAGAAATGGGCTACGAAGTTATCCTATGGCCATTAAATTCCAAAGATTGGGTAACTTTTGATGAGAGATCTATAATAAAATATATATTGCACCATATTTAGCCAGGAGATATCATTCTCTTCCGCGACAGCGGAGGTGTGTTTAAGCCCAAAGGAGGTAATAGGCACCAAACAGTCGAAACCATCTTTCAGCTTGTGGAAAAATTAAAGGAAAAAGGATATAAGTGCGTAACCATTACCGAGCTCTTAAGCGATGAGGTAACGAGTGCAAAAGAACTAAATATACGAAACGAGTCTTGACTTTAATGCGAGGGAGCGAATCGATTGAAGCAATCCTGTTTTTGAGATTGTTTCCCCGCCATAATTCGTGGCGGGCCGCTGTGACGTAAGGAATTATGCACACTGCTCAACTATTTAACAAATGATTAATAGAATCCTTTTTATCACTTTAAGCAATTTTGGCGATGTAGTATTGACTTTGCCGGTTTTGGATGTATTAAGAGAAAAATTTCCAGCAGCCAAAATTACGGTAATGGTTGGGCCTAGGCCAAAGGAAATATTTGAAGGCAATTCTTTTATAGACAGGCTTATTGTTTATGATAAATACGCGCCTTTACGGGAAAAGGTAAAGTTGTTTTTTAGCCTTAAAAAAGAGAGATTTGATGTAATAATTGATTTGCGCAATACTTTATTTGGCGCATTGCTTCCTTGCCGTTTTAGAACCTCGCCATTTTTACATATTTCGGCTCGCATCAAACATATGCAAGAGCGCAATCTGTACAGGCTGTATAAAGCCCTAAAAATGAGGGAAGGGTTTGATTTTTTCTTTAACAGCGCAAAGCTGGCAAAAAAATCATTAACGAGGCTTATATCTAAACAAGATATAGATTATATAGATGCCCTTTTAGAAAAAAACGGGATTTTTTCTGATAAAGATAAAATTATTATTGTCGCGCCAATTAGCCGGGGCGCGAACAGGCGCTGGGAAAAGGAAAAATTTGCAGAGGTTTGTAAAAGCCTGAGCGAGGATTATAAAGTGATTTTAGCGGGAGAGCTTTCTGATAAGGCAGTTACGCAGTATATTTCTGATAATTGCCAGGGTAAGGCCAGGGATTTTGCCGGCTTAACCAGTCTTAAAACCTTGGCTTATTTGATTCAGAAAGCTTCTTTAGTGATTGTCTGCGATACAGGTATTTTGCATCTAGCAAGTTATTTGGGCATTCCGGTTTTGGGGGTGTTTGGCGCAGGGGATGAGAAAAAATATAGGCCATGGTCAGCAGTTTGCGCGATAGTTAAAAAGGATATTTTCTGTCGGCCCTGTTTGATAGCGCAGTGCAGGTTTAAAACTTTAGATTGCCTAAGGTTAATAAAACCGCAAGATGTGTTAAGAAAGGCAAGGAGTATTTTAACCAGCGGCCAACAGTCAGCAGCTAAAAATCAGAAAAACTACTTTAGGCGTATTCTTATTGTGCGCACGGATAGAATGGGCGATGTAGTTTTATCTACGCCGGTAATAAAGGCCTTAAGGGATGAATACCCTGATGCTTATATAGCGATGATGATTTCACCTTACACAAGGGAGATAGTGGAAAATAATCCTTATTTAGATGATGTGATAATTTATGATAAGGATAGCTTGCATAAAACCTGGTTTGGGTCTTTTAGGTTTGCTGTTGAGCTAAAGAAAAAAAGATTTGATTTATGCCTAATTTTACACCCTACAAACCGCAGCCATCTTGTAACTTTTTTTGCCGGAATACCTAAAAGAGTCGGATATAACCGTAAATTAGGTTTTCTACTTACTCATAGGATAAAACATACAAAACAAGCAGGAGAAAAACATGAATTAGAATACAATCTTGACTTAATAAGGGTTTTGGGAATTGCACCAAAGGATAAAAATTTATTCATTCCTGTTAGCGATGATTCTGAAAATTGGGCAAAGGTATTATTTATCAGAGAGGGGTTTAAGGATTCTGATAAAATATTGGCAATTCATCCTGGAGCAAGCTGTCCATCTAAGATCTGGCCAATAGAGCGGTTTGCTGAAGCTGCTGATCAGTTAATTAAAAAATGCGGTTTTAAGGTGATAGTGCTTGGAGGGGGAGAATGCCTTTCATTAGCGCAGAATTTAACGCAGGCTATGACTGGTTCTGCGGTTAATTTAGCAGGAAAAACTTCAATAAGTCAATTAACCAGTATTTTAAAGAGATGCGCCTTATTTATTACTAATGACTCTGGCCCTGTGCATATTGCTGTTGCAGTAGGCACGCCAGTAATCTCTATATTTGGCAGGAACCAAAAAGGTTTAAGCCCTAAACGTTGGGGTCCGTTAGGTAAGGAGGATAGATTTTTACATAAAGAAGTAGGTTGTGTTGAATGCCTGGCGCATAATTGCAAGAAAGAGTTTACCTGCCTTAAAGCCATTAGCGTAGAGGAGGTAATAGAAGCAGCTAGCGTGATTTTACGTAACAGTTCAGCGTTCAGAAGTAAATCAGGGTGTCATTCCCGCCCCCGTTTT
>JASEHM010000121.1 GCA_030018895.1 Candidatus Omnitrophota bacterium | reverse complement strand
ACCGGTGTTGGACCAAAAATATTCGGACTTTCACTTTTAGCCCTGTCAGCATTCGGTGCTGCCTTTTTGCTTGGTATCTGGCTGCTTATCTCTATAATACGTTCAGGAAGACTGTAAGGTGTTTAGTCCGCTAAAATGCTATATCCTACTCTGCACGATGAACCTCCACCAGAGGAAAGGCAAAATCCCTGCTACTTGACAGATGGAGTATTTTTTGATATGGTCTGTTTATAACGGTGGGTTAAATTTGGACATTCTGCATTAACCGATTAAGTTTTAGTTAAGTGGAAGTATATAATATTTAAGTGTGGGTTTAACATGAGGAGGCAGTGGTGAGCAATAGCAATGATGAGTTAAAAAAGCTTTCACAATTCGGCACAATTATTGCAGAGAGAAGAAAGAGTTCTTACATAAAATTTTCTTCGGCAAAAGCGGTTGCGCCTTAACGGAAAATTTAGCCCAGGTATCAATTAATGATATCTGGCTTTTTTATTTCTGGGAGGTAAAGCAAGATGGGCGCTGACCATGAAAAAGATTTTCTTGATAATATGGTTGATAGTGTAATTGCAATAGATAAAGAGGGCAAGATAAGAGAAGTAAATCAGGCAACCCTTAAACTTTTAGGCTATAAAAGAACAGAAGAAATAATCACGTTACCTTTTGAAAAAATTTGCAAAGACTTCTCCACTGCCGGCTTGAAGGATAAACTTCCTTTAGCGGAGCAGGAACTGATATATCTGGACAAGGGAGGTAAGGAAATCCCCGTAAGCGTTAATATCACAACCAGAATTTCCTATCCGGATGATATCATCTTAATGGGTAGGGATACAAGTAAGATTAAAGATTTGATTAGCGACCTTACTCAATCCCAAAAAGAACTAAAAGCCTCCTATGAGCAGTTACAGGCAGGTAAAGATGATTTGGTCCGTTCAGAAAAACTTGCCTATACCGGCCGAATAGCCGCAAGTATTGCCCATGAGATAAGGAATCCCCTGACCAATGTTTCTATGTCCGTCCAACAACTCAAAAAAGGTAACAAGATAAAGCCAGAGGGTTTTAAGCATACCGAGATCGTTGAGAGAAATATAGAAAGGATTAACTATCTGATTACGGAATTATTAAACTGCGCCCGGCCGGCTAGACTTAACCTCCAGCCTTATGATATCCACAAGGTCTTAAAGGATGTCTTGGAATCAGCTAAAACCAAGATTAACTTGCAAGGGATAAAAGTAACTAAAGACTTTATCTCTAAATTGCCTGTATTAAAAATTGATAAAGAACAGATAGAACGTGCCTTCCTGAACTTAATTACCAACGCTATTGAAGCTATGCCACTTGGCGGCAACTTAACTATTGCCACAGAATTCAATGGAAATTTTTTCCTGGTAAAGATTCAGGATACTGGCAAAGGCATCCCTGAAAAAGATATTATCAAGATATTTGACCCCTTCTTTAGCACCAAACATCAAGGTGTGGGTTTGGGATTGTCCATATGCTATGGAATTATTGTCAGCCATGGGGGCACTATAGAGGTTGAAAGTAAGTCAAAAAAAGGCTCTTCCTTTACTATTTCTTTGCCCATTGAACAGAGGCTGACACGCACAGAGAGAGTAAAATGACGGGTGGAAGTTTATGGCAGAGATAAGATGGGATATTAAAAGAAGCGCGGACATATATAGACAAATATTAGATGCCCGATTAAGGTTCTGGATTTCTGCTGGTAAGATAAAACCTGGCGAGGTAATTGTCTGGCGCAGCGGTTTTTCGGGTTGGCGAAAACCTGAAGAACTTGAGGAACTTATCCCCTGTTTTCGGCGCTATGAAAGGTCCCAATTAAGAAAGATAAAAACAAGGAAACCGTCAAGAAGGGCATTACCTGAAAAAACCCGGATAAAGAATATTTTAATCATAGACGATGAAAAGGATTTGTGCCAGCTTTTAGGTGATACCTTAAGTTCTCATGGGTATAATGTAGAGTTTGCCAATACCAAGAAGGAAGCAATGGTAAGGATAAAAAAGAGATCACCCGACTTAGTATTCTTAGATTTAAAATTACCTGATGGCAATGGATTGAGGCTTTTATCTTGCATCAAAAAGATAAATCCCAGCACAACAGTAGACATAATCTCTGCCTATGGCACTGAAGAAGTTAGAGACGAGGCAAGAAAATTGGGGGCTTATGGTTTTATAGACAAGCCTTTTAGTGAAGAGGATATATTTAGGAGTATAAGAGAACTTCGTAAGGCAGGAGCAAGTTAAAGTGGACCCCGTTAGAAACTCTAACGGGGTTGATAAAATGGAGGTTTCTAACGGGGTGGAAAGAATTCTCATTATAGATGATGATAAGGACCTGCGCTTTAACCTTTCAAGTATCTTAAAAGATGAAGGTTATGATGTGCTTGCTGTAGAAGATGGAAGGGAAGCGCTTAAGACAGTGCAAAATAATTCCCCTAATTTAGCCTTGTTAGACATGCGGCTGCCCAGTATGAATGGGATGGAGGTTTTGGAGAAGTTTAAAAGGATTGATAAAGACTTGATTATCATCATGCTTACTGCCTACGGTGATGTTAAAGACGCAGTAAAGGCAATGAAATTAGGCGCATTTGATTATATTGCTAAGCCTTTTGATAATGAGGAGCTGATTCTTATCATTAAAAAAGCTCTTTCCACCCAATATTTAAGTAGGGAAGTAAAGACCTTAAGAAGAAGATTGGGCGATAGACTCGCCATTGAAGAGGTAATGGGAGAAAGCCCCAGGATAAAACAGGCCCTAAAACAGGTTGAGATTATTGCTCCGACCAATATGACAGTAATAATTCAGGGCGCAAGCGGAACAGGTAAAGAATTAGTGGCCCAACTAATTCATCAAAAGAGTCCGCGTAAAGATAAGCCTTTTGTGGACATAGATTGCGGGGCTATACCTGAGACACTGGTGGAGAGCGAACTTTTTGGTTATGAAAAAGGAGCCTTTACTGGAGCTGAGACCAGAAAAGAAGGTAAGTTTGAACAGGCAAATAGCGGGACTTTGCTTTTAGATGAAATCGCTAATCTTTCGGATGCGGTCCAGATGAAGCTTTTAAGGGTAATTCAGGAAAGAAGAATCCAGCACCTGGGTGGCAAGAGAGATATAAGCATAGATGTGCGTATAATTGTGGCTTCAAATAAAAATCTATCAGAACAGGTCAGAAAGGGAAGGTTTAGAGATGATATATACCATCGGCTCAATGAATTTCAAATAGAGCTGCCAAAATTAACTGAAAGAAAAGAGGATATTCCTATTTTAGCGAAATATTTTTTAGAGGAGGCAAATAGTGAATTCAACAAAAAGGTAAATAGCATATCTTCTGAGGCAATGAAATTTTTACTTAATTATTCCTGGCCGGGCAATATCAGGGAGTTAAGGAATATTATTAGAAGAGCAGCATTGTCAGCAGAATCAGACACTATTGAATTCGGTAATTTGTTTCTTGACCAGACTATGCTGGCTTCTGAGGCAATTAATCCGATGAAACTTCTGGATAAAGGAGTTTCTTTTGAGGAGATAACTAAAGAAATAGAGAAAGACTTGATTAAAAGTGCGCTTGAGCGCTCAGGAGGAAATAAGATAAAGGCAGCAGAAATCCTCAAGATGAACAAAAAGACCCTTTACCGCAAAATAAAAGCTCTGCAGTTGTGACGCTTCGACTCTGCTCAGTGTCGATTGGTGAGCATAGTTGAACGATGATAATTCTGTCTCTTTTTGTCTCAAATATGTCCAATCTTCTACCCCGCACTAAAATTTTAAAAGGCACAAAATCCTTTGTAATTAAAGATGATAATGTTTGGCACAGTTGTTGCTTTTAAAGAAGTTGACCCCGACGTTTCGTCGGGAAATCTAAAAATGAAAGGGGGTGAAATAACATGGCAGTAGAAAAAGCAATAGGTTCTTCCAGCTTGGTTGAGGTTATTGACCGAATCCTGGACAAGGGTATTGTAATTGATGCCTGGGTAAGAATCTCTTTAGTAGGTATTGAGTTACTCGCTATTGAGG
>JASEHM010000120.1 GCA_030018895.1 Candidatus Omnitrophota bacterium | reverse complement strand
AGATTTTTCGCTTCGCTCAAAATGACGAAAAATAGCATTTCGCAACAGTCCCATAGTACAAAAGAAAAACGAAGTATGATGTATAAACGACGAAGTACGAATAATGAACATCTTATTTATTACTAATCACCTTAATATTGGCGGCATTACCAGTTATGTTTTGACTTTAGCAGGAGGCCTAAAAAAACGCGGCCACAATGTTTATCTTGCCTCAGGAGGCGGCAGGCTTCTGCCAAGGTTTATTCAGGAAGGGATAATTTATATCCCTATTCCTATTAAGACAAAGTCAGAAATAAGCCTTAAGATGCTGTTGAGTTATTTTAAACTAAAAGGATTTTTAAGAAAAAACCAAATAGATATCCTGCATGTAAACAGCCGCACAACCCAGGTCCTGGGGAATTGGTTAAGCCGTAAAACAGGGATTAGTTGTATCTTAACCTGTCATGGATTCTTTAAGAGAAGATTCAGTCGCCGCATTTTTCCTTGTTGGGGCCGAAAGATAATTGCCATAAGCGGACAGGTAAAGGAACATTTAATTAAAGATTTTAAGGTGGATGAGAAAAATATAATCGTTATATATAACGGGATAGATATTAATAGGCCTCAGGCCTCAGATATCAGGTGCCAGGCTGAAATAAAAAAACAATTGGACTTAAAGGACGGGCATGTGATTGGTATTGTGGCGCGGCTTTCAGATGTTAAGGGCCATATATATCTTATCCGGGCGATGAAGACTGTCTTAAATATTTTTTCTCAGGCGCAATTACTTATTGTTGGCAGCGGTAGATTAAAAAAAGGGCTGGTAAACTTAGTCAGAGATTTGGGTATTGAAAAAAATGTGCGTTTTTTGCCGGAGGTTAGCGATACAAAAGAGGTATTATTAGTTATGGATATTTTTGTTATGCCTTCTTTGGAGGAGGGCCTTGGCCTTGCTTTAATGGAGGCAATGGCGCAAGAAAAGGCCTGTATCGGTTCAGATGTGGGAGGGATACGCAGTCTCATACAGGGCGGCTATAATGGCCTGTTAGTAAAGCCTGCTGATTCAGAGTCTTTAGCCGGGGCGATTACAGAATTATTAAATTCTTCTCAAAAGAGGGAATATTTAGCAGGTAATGCCAGGGAATTTATTGAAAAGAATTTTTCGCAAGAGAAAATGGTTTCTGACACAGAAATGGTATATTTATCGGAGGTTCATAAATGTCTAAACGCAAGGGGTTAGTTATATTTCTAGCGGCAGCTTTTTTTGCGGCATTGGCTTTAAGGAGTTTTTTAAACCGGATTTATGTTGTGCCGATACTTATGTATCATTCTATCAGTTTGGATGCGGTAAAAGAAAATAGACTCTCGGTTTCTCCTGCCTCTTTTCAGCGCCAGATGCATTTTTTAAGAAGCAGGAAATATAATGTTATTCCCCTTGATGAGTTAGCCGCTTTGATTAGAAATAAAAAAAAGATTCCTCCTAAGACAGTTGCTATAACACTTGATGATGGTTATAAGAATAATTATACCTATGGGTTTCCTGTATTAAAAAAATACAATATTCCCGCAACTATGTTTATTATTGTCAATGAAGTGGGCCGGTTAGAAGATGACCGGCTGACATGGGAGGAGATTAAGGCAATGCAGGCCTCAGGGCTAATTTCTTTTGGCAGCCACTGCCTTGGCCCTGAGCCTTTAATAAATATAAAATTCGAAAAGGCCATAGAAGAACAGATCTTTGATTCTAAAAAAATATTAGAAGAAAGATTAGGGATGAGGGTAAATCTTTTTAGTTATCCTGAAGGAAGATTCAACGAAGGGATAAAGTCTTTAGTGATAAAAGCCGGATATGAGGCAGCAGTAGCTGTTAGCCCGGGCAAGAAATTCCCCAATAACGATGTTTATGCCTTAAAAAGATTAAGAATTTCTTCAACCTCTGATAATCTTTTTGTCTTGTGGGTAAATTTAAGTGGTTATTATTCCTTTATTAAGGAACGGCGCGATTCGGATTAGAAGCTTTATAATGCCCAGTTCTTTTACGAAACAACCAAGATACAAGTAAGTGATTATATTGTGTAATGTATAAAGTGTAATGTGTAATGCTGGTGTAATGCAAAAAATGATTTAATGAAAAACTAAAAAATTATATTTTAATTTTGGCATTACATCATTGCTGTCCAAATTAGCTGATAGAGTGTCATTCCCGCAATCTTTAAGCGGGAATCCACGACGAGAAAAAATCTGGATACCCGCTTTCGCGGGTATGACAAATTTGATATCTCAAAATATATTTCGCATCGATAAGTAACGTCTAATTTGGACACGAGTGGCATTACGCAATTAAACATTACATCCACATTACACGTTACACATTACACTTTACACAGATAAGTTGATAGAGGAATTATGCTATTGAAACGTATACTTATATTTAATGTTAACTGGTTAGGCGATGTGGTGTTTTCAACTGCCGTTATCAGGAATATCCGGCGCAATTATCCAAAGAGTTTTATTGCCTGCGTAATACCTCTGCGCTGTGAACAAATATTAAAAGGGAATCCGCATCTAGATGAAGTTATTATTTTTGACGAGAAGAATGAGCATAAGGGTTTTTTTCAGAAATTAAGTTTCATTCAGCTTCTTCGCTTGAAGAATTTTGATACGGTGTTTCTTTTGCACCGCTCATTTAGCCGTACACTTCTTTGCAGCTTGGCAGGTATAAAGGAAAGAATAGGTTATAGGACACGAAAGAGGTCCTTTCTTCTGACTAAAAATATACCTCAGCCTGAAAAAGACAGCTGCCATCGCATAGATTATTACCTTAATATAATTGAAAAGGCAGGCCTTAAGGTAGAAGACAGGTTTTTAGAATTTTTTTTCAGCGATGAAGACTTAAATTTTGTTGATAATTTCTTAAACAAGAATTCGCTGCAAAAAAATGATTTTCTGGCAGGTCTAAATCCCGGGGCAAATTGGCCGCTTAAACGTTGGCCCAAAGAATACTGGGCAGCTTTAGGAGATAGATTAATCAGAGAGGCTAAGGCCAAGGTAATTATTACCGGCGGCGCTAATGATTTAGCCTTAGTTAAAGACATAAAAAAATTAATGAAAGAAAAGCCTATAATTGCCCACGGCATTCTTAATATAAAACAATTGGCTGCTTTATCCAGGAGGCTTGATTTATTTGTTACTGCAGATACCGGGCCTTTGCATATTGTAAATGCAGCTGGCGCAAAAAAGATTATTGCCCTTTTTGGCCCAACTGCGCCGGCAATAACCGGGCCATACCCTATTAAAAATACGGTTATTTTACAGAAGGATACAGGCTGCAAGGTTCCCTGTTATAACCGGGATTGTAAGGATAATCGCTGTATGAAGGCACTTACCGTTAAAGAGGTGTTTGAGAAAATTATTTAGTTAATACTGAAAAACCTTTTTTATGATTACACTGATTAAAAATCCGATTACACAGATTAAACATCGTCGTATGAAATCTGTGTAATTTATAATCTATGTAATCGGCGGCGCTTAAACTACGCCCTTTAGGGCGGGGAAAGACTGCGCCGCTCTTAGTATCAACTCTGAGCAGGCCCCCCCGCCTATGGCGGGAGGGGGTGCGTCGAATGGGTTGATTCTTCTGCGCAAAAATGAAAAAACGTATTAGAATTCAAGGGATGCTTATATTTTTAGCGGTAGTTTTAACTATTTCGATACCTAAATTTGTATTCCCTTATTGGAAAGAAGAACCTTTAGAAGAATTTTTGGATGTATTAGGGGTAGGTATAGTTTTATTTGGTTTTCTATTTCGTATTGCTGCAAGAGGTTATAAAGAAGAGAAATCTTTTGGAGGCAAAAACTTAGTTAAAGATGGCCCTTACTATTTAATGAGAAACCCAATGTATTTTGGAACTTCGCTAATTGGTATTGGAATTACAATTGCCCTTTTTAAATTATGGATAATTCTATTATTTCTGATAATCTGTTTTTTAATCTATATCCCTCAAGTCAAAAAAGAGGAAGACCTATTATCCAGGGTCAAGTCTTTTCTTTCCTGTAAAAGTAAATATGGAACATCACTCCGTTACCCA
>JASEHM010000011.1 GCA_030018895.1 Candidatus Omnitrophota bacterium | reverse complement strand
CCCCCTTATTATCAAAGACTTATGCAAATACTATCAAGTTATTTACGAATGACCCCTTCTTTGTTTCTCTAAAACAGAAAACCGGACTGACCATTTTTTGTGTCAATCCGGTTTATAAATTACACTATTATCCTGACTGCCTCCAACAATCAGAATACACCGAAAAGAAAACGCTTTCCTAATGTTTAATTAAAGTATAGCATATTAAACAACCCCCTGCAAATGCCTTTTGGCTTGTGACCGCGAATGTATAAAGGAAATATCCCCTTTATTTTATACTACTACACTGTGACACAAATTATTGACATTCTGTCATTCCCGCCCCCGTTTTCACGAGAGCAGGCTCCAGCGGGAATGACACCCTGATTTACTTCTGAACGCTGAACTGGTACATTTACACACAATCAAGTATACTACCTAGGTTAAAATTTGCCTTGAGTAAGGCTTTAAGTTATGATAAAATTTAAATATGATTATTACAGAAATAAAACCATTTACAGAAATACTAAGTAGTTTAAAAGGGTATAATAAAATATTCCTGATTGGCTGCGGTGAATGCGCTGCTATCTGCAAGACAGGGGGCGAAGCAGAACTTAATAAAATAAAAACTCTTCTAGAGGAACAAGGCAAGATTGTAACAGGCGCCTGTATTCCGGATGCGCCTTGCTTAGCAGCGCAAATAAAAACAGGATTAGCTAAAAATATTTCCGGCCTTCGTCAGGCAGATGTAATCCTTATTTTTGCCTGCGGCTTAGGGGTACAATCAGTAAAGGCGAATAACAGGCTGTCTCAGGCAGTTTTACCCGCGTTAAATACTGTCTGCGGCGCAGTAATGGATGCAGGCGGTAATTTTTATGAAAAGTGTTCTTTGTGCGGAGAATGCGTTCTGGCTGTAACCGGAGGAATTTGCCCGATTACGGTTTGCTCAAAAGGCCTCTTAAACGGGCCTTGCGGCGGAGTGGATAAAGGTAAATGCGAAGTTGATAAAGATAAAGACTGTGCCTGGGTTTTGATTTATAAAGAGTTAGAAAAGGAAAAAAAACTTGATAATTTTAAGGAGATTCGAAAACCAAAGGATTTTAAAAAAACAACCAAACCGCATAAGTTGATAATGGTTAGTTCTTAAACTGACTCATCCAGCAAATCTATGCCAGAACTTCCTTATTCCGAAAAAGTAATGGATCACTTTACGCATCCCAGAAATGTCGGGGAGATTATTAATGCCAGCGGCATCGGCAATGTAGGAAACCCTATCTGCGGCGACGTGCTTAAATTATATATAAAAGTAGAAAATAACATTATTATAGAAGCTAAATTTAAAACATATGGCTGCGGCGCTGCTATTGCCACAAGCTCTATGGTTACAGAGCTAATAAAAAATAAAGCTATTGAAGAGGCATTGCAAATTTCTAATAGAATGGTGGCAGAGGCATTAGGCGGCCTGCCTCCTATAAAAATGCATTGCTCTATGTTGGCTGAACAGGCCCTAAAAGCAGCGCTGGCAGATTATTATAAAAAACAGGGTAAAGAGCCGCCTTTTAACATTAAAGAAAAGCATAATAACTTATAGCTTACAACTTGCATGATAAACAACAAGGCAATAAAATTGACAAAGCAAAAAATACGTAGTAAAATGCTTCTAAAGCTAAAATCACAGAAGGAGGAAACTCAAAACAAAAAAAGTAAAACAATAAAAGAAAGGCTTTTAAGATTAAGAATTTTTAAAAAAGCAAAGACTGTGATGTTTTATATTGCTTTTAGCGGTGAAGTAAAAACAGAAGAGATGATTAGACTTGCAAAAAAAATGGGCAAGATAGTTTGTGTGCCGGTTATGAAAAAAAATGGAATTTCAATGAGGCCCGCTCTTATGAAGAAAGATGCAAAATTAGTAAAAGGGCCTTATGGGGTAATGCAGCCCGCGATAGAAGAAATTATTAACCTTAAAGACCTTGACCTGGTGGTTGTTCCGGGATTGGCATTTGACAAAAAAGGAACCCGGCTAGGCCGCGGCAAGGGTTGCTATGATCGCTTTCTAGGTAAAATCCCCAAGCACACTAATACCGTCGCATTAGCTTATAATTTTCAAATTCTACCTTCTGTTCCCGCCGCCACCCGCGATATAAACGTCAAAAAAGTTCTCTTTGCGTAATGAAGCTTTGCCCCGCTTATAAGGCAGGGCGAAAGCATAATCGCATATTGTTGTCTGTATCTCGTATCTTAGGCAAAAGAAAAGCATAAAAATATGCTTATTTGCGCCTTTATCTCATAAAAGAAAACGAAATACGATTCGCGAACAACGAGATGCGATTTATAGGAGGTTAAATAATCATGCTAACTATAATAGCAACATCTATAGTTGTTGCCCTGCTTGCCGTATTTACAGGGTATTTTTTAAGAAAATCTATCGCAGAAAAAAAGATTCAAGCTGCTGAAACTCAGGCAGAGCAGATCTTAGAACAAGCCAGGAAAAATGCGCTTGATAAACGAAGAGAGGGAGAGCTTGAGGCAAAGGATCTCCTTTACAGGATACGGCAGGATTTTGAAAAAGAAACCAAGGATAGAAGGCTTGAGATGGTCAACATGGAAAAAAGGCTCACTCAAAAAGAAGAGAACATTGACCGCAGGGTTGATCTCCTGGAGAAAAAGGAAAAAGATATTGAGGCCAAATATGAAGGCACCAGGAAACAGGAAGAGTCCTTAAAAACAAAAGAAACGCATTTGTATGCCTTAATTGACGAAGAAAAGGAAAGGCTGCAAAAAATATCCTCTTTATCTGCCCAAGAGGCAAAACAGATTTTGCTTAGCCGCCTTAATGAAGAGTTGGATATTGAAAAAGCAACCCTTATCAAAAAACACGAGGAAGAATTGCGCGATATTTTGGATAAAAAAGCAAGGGAGATCTTAAGCCTGGCAATCCAGCGCTGCGCCACAGAACATACGGTTGAATCAACAGTAAGCGTAGTAACATTGCCAAATGACGAAATGAAAGGCAGAATTATCGGCCGCGAAGGCAGAAATATACGCGCGTTAGAAACAGCCATAGGCGTAGATGTAATCATTGATGATACGCCGGAGGCAATCACTCTTTCCGGTTTTGACGCAACGCGCCGCGAAATCGCGCGTTTAAGTTTAGAAAAGCTTATTGCCGACGGCAGAATTCATCCGGGCAGGATTGAGGAAGTTGTTGAAAAAACCAAAAAAGAGATGGATGATAAGATCCGCGAAGAAGGTGAACGCGTGGCATTTGAAGCAGGAACAAGCGGCTTGCATCCGGAAATAATTAAGCTCTTAGGCCGCCTGAAATACAGGACCAGTTTTGGTCAAAATGCCCTGCAGCATTCCAAAGAAGTATCCTTTCTTTTAGCTACGATAGCCTCAGAATTAAAACTGGATTTTAAATTAGCCAGACGTATCGGGCTTCTCCATGATATAGGCAAGGCAGTTGACCACCAAATTGAAGGAACGCATGCTAAGATCGGAGCAGACCTAGCCAGGAGGTATAATGAATCTCCTACTGTGGTAGCTGCAATTGAGGCCCACCATGAAGAGGCTGAGCCACAGAGCATCTACGGCGTTTTAGTAATAGCAGCGGATGCCATAAGCGCTTCCCGTCCGGGCGCTAGAAGAGAAACCCTAGAGACGTATGTAAAACGCTTAGAAAAATTAGAGTCTATTGCCAATCTGTTTAAGGGGGTTGAGAAATCTTACGCTATACAGGCGGGCAGAGAAATTCGTATAGTCGTGCAACCGGAGAAAATCTCTGATGCTGAGGCAATAAATCTTGCCCGTGATATCCGTAAAAAAATAGAAGAAGGTATGGAATATCCGGGACAAATTAAAGTTACTGTAATTAGAGAAACCAGGGCAATTGAATATGCGAAATGAAGTAATACGTCAGTAAACAAGGGAAATACCATTACATGTTATGCGAGCGGCAATTGTTTTGTCATCCCGAGTAAACTCCGCGAGTCGAGAGATCTAAAAAGAACATAGATTCCTCGACTCGGCCTTCAGACTGTGTCATAATGACAAAAACACCGTCATTGCGAGGGCCGAAGGCCCGAAGCAATCTCTATCACCGTCGGAGATTGCTTCGCCGCTCACTTCGTTCGCTCCTCGCAATGACGAAAAATACGAATTGCGACACAGTCTGCTTACGGTCTCGCTCGGAATGACACAGGTTAGCCTTGGCAAGTCTCGCTTGAAATGGTAACAGTTCAGCATTCAGAAATAACTCAGGGCGTCATTCCTGCGCAAGCGGGAATCCAAAGAGGGTATGACAGAATGGATGCCCGTTTTCACGGGCATGACAAAAACGAGAGGCGAGAATTTCCGGAAGCTGAACTGTTACTTGAAATGACATACAGAAAGATTACTTGACGAAGTTTACGTCTTGAACGAAGCGAATATGCCTGCAACAACACGATGCTTCGTTTATGAAGGTTATAATTAATGAAAATATTATTTATTGGCGACATAGTTGGCAGTCCAGGCAGGCAGGCAGTAGAAGGCCTGGTGCCTGAATTAAAAAAAGAACTTGGCTTAGATTTTGTCATTGCTAATGCTGAAAATGCCGCTGGAGGCTCAGGCATTACTGCTAAGATTGCCGCTGAACTTTTTGGTTTTGGGATTGATGTTTTAACCTCAGGAGACCATATCTGGAAAAAAAGGGAGATATTTGAGTTTATAGAGCAGGAGGAGCGGATTTTAAGGCCAATAAACTTTCCTGCAGGAGCGCCAGGCCGAGGATTCGGATTATTTAAGGCAAAAAATGGCGCTAGAATCGGAGTAGTAAATGTTAATGGCAGGGTTTTTATGGAGGCATTGGAATGCCCTTTTAAAAAGACGCTGGAGGCAGTTAACGCCTTATCCAAAGAAACAAATATAATTATTGTGGATATCCACGCAGAGGCAACTTCTGAAAAGGTTGCCTTAGGCTGGTATTTAGACGGAAAGGCCTGCGCAATTTTAGGCACACATACCCATATCCAAACAGCTGATGAAAAGATTCTTCCTCAAGGCAGCGCCTATTTAACAGACGCGGGAATGACAGGCCCATATGATTCTGTGATTGGAAGGCGCGTTGAGAATGTCTTAGAGAGATTTCTTAGCGCAATACCCATAAAATTTGAGGTGGCTTGCGAGAATATTCAACTGCATGGCGCAGTTTTGGATGTAGATGAAAAAACAGGCAAAGCAAGGTCAATTGTTCGAATACAGAAGAAACTATCTTAGCTAACACTGAAAAAGCTAATGTTAGCTTGATTACACAAATTATAAAAGTGATTACACAAATTTTATGCGACGATATTTAATCTATGTAATCTGATTTTTAATCAGTGTAATCATAAAAAAGAAGAGTTTTTCAATATTAACTATCTTAAGATGAACAGACAAAAGGCAAGAGGCGAAAAAATCAACCCAGATTTTGCATTAGGTTTCAAGCCAGAAGGCAGTGGTTTGGCTTCCTTTAGCCAAAGCCATAAGACGAGAAACGAAGAACTGGGGCGCAAAACTAAAAGTTTTTCAAAAAAGCTTTTAGTTTTAGGTTTTAGTTTTGCATTTTTCGCCTTGCACCTTACGTTCATATATTCGCCCCAAGAAACCTCCCCGCTTATAGCGGGGAGAGGCTTCATCTGTTTTGCCCAACAAAGCGATGAATTAGAAATTACTATTGATATTAACTCTACAACTATTCCTTTGCCTAAAATTTTCAAGCCCAACATTGACTTAAGCGGCAAGGGTTTTTATAAGGATACTTCCTGGCCGCAGACGCTTGCCTCAAGCGAAATCTTAAATTTATGGCAGAAGGATATCGGTTTTAATGGTTTTTACCGACTGCAGTATAATCTTTGGGAAATAAATCAACTTACTAAAAATAAAGATGCCCAAAAAAAACTGCTCGATAATTATGATGAAATCCTAAAAAATATCAGCGCCTCAGGTGGAACAGTTATTCTGGATATATTCGGAACGCCTGCTGGTTTAGGAAAGGTTTTAGACAAAAGGAGCGCGCCTCTAAATTTAAAGGCATTTAAAGGGCTGATAAAGGATATAATCAGGGACCTAAGCTGCATTAAAAAATACAATATTTGGTATGAAATCTGGAGCGCGCCTGATCAGGATAGTTTCTTTTTAGGCGCAAAACAGGAATACCTGAATTTATACCGCGCAATTGCCGAAGCAGTAATAGAGCTGGAGGCAGAAACCAAAATAGAAATTCCTTTGGGAGGGCCGGGTATAAGCTGGTGGTTTCAGAACATCGGAGGCAACACGATAATAACAGCAGAAAAAAGCCTCATTTACGACCTTATCAAATTCTGCTATCAAAGGCATTTACCTTTAGATTTTATTACCTGGCACGGATTTTCTACCTCCGGTGAAACAGAAAAGGAAAAGACAGTGTATGATAAATTCGGCTCCGGACTTATCCGAACCTGGCTTGCTTATTTTAGATTTAATGAAAACACCCCTCTAATTGTAAGCGAATGGAATTTTGATTCCGGCGCTAATATCCTATCTGCAAGAAAAGAAAAATCTTATATCTGCGCAAGCTTTATCCCTGCCAGGATAAAAAATATGTCTGAGTCAGGCATTGATAACCAGATATATTTTTGCCTTCAAGACTTTCAAAATGCAAAAGAAGATATAGTAAGAAATGTAGGCATATTTTATTCTGAATCAAACGCCTCTCCCGTTAAAAAAGATTTTTCTAACCCCCTAAATAAGAATTCTGCAAAAGCCGCATACAATATTTTCAAAATGCTGGCTAACTTGGGAAACGAAATGTTTACGGTTAAACTTGATGACCAATTTATAGGTACTCTCGCCACCAAAGAAAAAGATACGCTTACATTGATTTTTTATAATTATATTGACCCGGATACAGCCACAAGTTATCTATCAAGAAATGTAACGGGCATAAACAACACAGAGCGCAAAACCCTTTTAGATATTGTTAATTCTGATAGTTTGAGAAAATTGCTATCCGGTCAAATAAAAAGCAATAGTTTACGAATAACTGATAAAGTAAGAAATATGCTGGATAAGGCGCTGGAATTAAGCAGGAAAGCCGAGCTTTACAGCCTTAATACAAGGAATATAAAGCTTAACATCAAAAATCTGGCTGGTGATTATCTCTATCAGCGCTATACAGTGGATTCTTCCTGCAGTCTAAATTGCGAATTTCTTCCTGATGAAGAAAAAGAGATTACAGGGGATAACTTATACCAAGAGGTTTTATCTTTAAAGCCTTATTCAGTAAGGATGATTGTACTGAAGAAGAAACCGATTGCGCAGCCGTCAGTAAGCAGCGAGCAGCCAGAGTCTCCTTAAGCAACAGTTCAGCTTTTGGAAGCACTTTGTCATTGCGAGCCTTGTACCGTATGGTGCAGGGCGAAGCAATCTCTATCACCGTCGGAGATTGCTTCGCCGCTCACTTCGTTTGCTCCTCGCAATGACAAAAAACACGAATTGCGACACAGTCTGAATGACGATTTCCATCGAGCTTCTTTTAAAGCTAAACTGTTACCTTCTTAAGTATCTGCGACAAAAAAAATGCCAGAAAACCAGATAGAACTTTTCCAAGAACGGACAGATTTAACCAAGGGCCGTCATATCTATACTGTATCTGAGATTACCTCCGATATAAAGACGACCCTCAAAAATACCTATTCAGATGTCTGGGTAGAAGGAGAGATCACTAACTTCAGAGTTTATCCTTCAGGGCATTTTTATTTTTCCTTAAAAGACAAGGATGCCCTTCTTGGCGCAGTTATGTTTAGGGCGGCTGAGAGGGATATCAAGTTTAAGATTGAGGACGGATTATCCGTAATCTGCTTTGGCAAAATTGATGTTTATGCCCCGCGCGGTGAATATAAATTAATTACGGAAAGGATTGAACCCAAAGGCATAGGAAGCCTGCAATTAGCCTTAGAACAGCTTAAAAAAAAGTTAGAAAAAGAAGGCCTTTTTTCAGCGCAGCATAAAAGGCCTATACCTTATCTCCCTTCAAGGATCGGGATAGTTACCTCTATATCAGGCGCAGCCATAAAGGATATATTAAAGGTTTTAGAACGGCGTTTTAGCGGCGCCAATATTATTATTAACTCTGTCCTGGTGCAAGGTGAAGGCGCGAAAGAGGAAATTTCCCATGCTATAAAAGATTTAAACAACTTTAATGAAAGCCTTCCCCTTCAAGAAAAGATTGAGGTCCTAATTGTTGGCAGGGGCGGCGGAAGTTTTGAGGATCTTTGGGCGTTTAATGAAGAAATAGTTGCGCGCTCAATATATAACTCCGAGATCCCGGTAATTTCAGCTGTAGGCCATGAGCGCGATTGGACGATTGCGGATTTAGTCTCGGATATGCGCGCAGCTACGCCTTCTTCTGCTGCGGAAATGGTTATGCCAAAAAAAGAGGACCTAAGCAGGCAATTAAATGATTTAGCCGCTGATTTAAAAAGGTCATTTTTAGACAATGCCCTTACGTTTCAAGAACGTATGGATAATTACCTGTATCGCCTAACGCTTAATACAGGGCATTTGATAGAGTTGAAAGAAAAAGAGTTGGATATAAACGCAAAAAAACTATTAATCCTCAATCCGGTTCTGCTTATTCAGCAGTATAAGCTAAAAATTACAGATCTGTTTAAGCAAGCCTGCCTGCGCATACAACACTTTATTGAATTAAGAGAGGCTGAATTTAAGGCAGCAACAGGAAAACTTTTTTCCTTAAGCCCTTTGAATATTTTAAACCGCGGCTATAGTATTACATTTAAAATGCCGGAGGAAATGATTTTAAAAGACACAAAACCCCTTGCAGAAGGGACGATTATTAAGACTAAGGTATATGAGGGTGAAATTTTAAGCAAGGTTATGGAGGTTAAATGATGGCAGAAATAAGGTTTGAGGACGCATTAAAAAAATTAGAAAAAATTGTTGAGGATTTAGAAAAAGGCGATATATCCTTAGATGAGGCATTAAAGAAATACCAGGAAGGTATTGAATTATCCCGGGCCTGCAACCTGCGGCTTGAGGCTGCTAAGAAAAAAATAGAGCTTCTCACCAAAAACAAAAAAGGCGAATTTGAATTAAAGCCGGCGGAAGTAGAAGAATAGATTTTTGACAGGAAAATGGATTTTTTCAGAGGCTTTTGCAATAGGCAAAGGCGGGTAAGATAGATTATGCTATTAGAAAAGATAAATAACCCCGGGGATTTAAAAAAACTTAAAGAACAGGAACTGCCTGAGCTTGCCCGGGAAATCAGACAGAGAATTATAGAAGTAGTTTCACAAACCGGAGGCCACCTTGCCTCAAGTCTAGGGGCAGTTGAGTTAATCATCGCCCTGCATTATTGCCTGGATGCGCCTATGGATAAAATCATTTTTGATGTGGGACATCAGGCTTACGCGCATAAAATCCTTACCGGAAGAAACAAGGACTTTCTCTCTCTTCGGCAATATCAAGGGATAAGCGGCTTTCCTTCTAAAGATGAATCCATATACGATGTGTTTACTACCGGACATTCATCAGAGGCAGTTTCATTGGCATTAGGCCTTGCCGTTGCAAAAGAACTCCTGCCAAAAGAGAGACAATTTAAGGTAGCAGCAGTTATCGGCGATGGCTCTTTAAGCGGAGGGCTTTGTTTTGAAGGCTTAAACAATGCAGGGCATCTTAAAAAAGACATGCTAGTTATCTTAAACACTAATGAATTAAGCATTGCCCCTAATGTAGGCGCCTTAAGCACGTATCTGAATAAGTTTATTTCTTTGCCTATATACAATCGTTTTAAAGATTCTTTAGAAAGTTTTGTCCAATCACGCATGCCTAAAGGAAGCCACTTAATAAAGCTGGCTAATAAATTTGAAGAAGGGCTCAAGGGATTATTTGTCCCGGGTATCTTGTTTGAAGAACTCGGATTTCGCTATTTTGGGCCTTTGGATGGCCATGACCTGGCTAAATTAGTCCCTACCCTAAAAAATATCCTCAATATTAAAGGCCCCAGGTTTCTGCATCTGGTTACCATAAAAGGCAAAGGTTATGAACCTAGCCAAAACCAGCCTGTCCGATTTCACGGAACAGGGCCTTTTGAAATTACTACAGGCAAGGCATTAACTAATACTAAAGACAGCCCTAAAACTTATACTGAGGCCTTTAGCGCAAAATTAACTGCGCTTGCTAAAGAGAATAAAAAGATAATCGCCATAACAGCGGCTATGCCTGAGGGGACAGGCCTGGATAAATTCCGCGATCTTTACCCTGAAAGATTTTTTGATGTAGGAATAGCTGAAGGCCATGCTGTTTGTTTTGCCTCTGGCCTGGCTCAGGCAGGCCTAAAACCTGTCATAGCTGTATATTCTACTTTTTTACAAAGGGCATATGATCAAATAATTGAAAATGCAGCCTTACAAAATTTATCCGTTATTTTTGCCCTTGACCGCGCAGGAATTGTAGGAGAAGACGGCCCCACACATCAAGGAATTTTTGATATAAGTTTTTTAAGAACCATCCCTAATCTGGTAATGATGGCGCCTAAAGACGCCTTTGAGTTAGAGGCAATGCTTGAGTTTGCTATAAATATAGACAAACCCGTTGCCATAAGGTATCCAAGATCTAATTGCCCGTTAGCCAGTTTGGCTGTTAGCCCATTAGAAATAGGAAAGGCTGAAATATTAAAAGAGGGAGATGATTTCGCAATTATTGCCTTGGGAAGCATGGTCTATCCTGCGTTTGAGGCAATCGCAATCTTAGAAAAAGAAGGGCTTTGCCCAACATTAATCAATAGCCGTTTTGTAAAACCATTAGATATAAATTTATTTAAGGCAATTAGTTCAAAGACAAAATTGATTTTTACCGTAGAAGAAGGAATTTTAAACGGAGGCTTTGGCAGCGCACTTAATGAGGTAATAGATAAGCCTTTGATAAAAATTGGCCTGCCCCCTGAATTTATACCCCACGGATCAAGGGATATTTTATTGGATAAGTATGGCTTAACCGCAAAAGGAATTGCGCAGAAGATTAAGTTATGCCTAAAATCAACATAGACAAAGATAGGTGTAAGGGTTGCTTATTATGTATTAGTTTTTGCCCTAAGGCTGCGATTAGTATTGACAGCGCCTTAAATAGCAAGGGTATAAAGCCGGTTAAACCTAAAAGATCCGCAGATTGTACAGGTTGCGCGATGTGCGCGGTGATTTGCCCGGAATGCTGTATTACTGTCTATAAGTAAGTTTACTATATGAATCATTACTGTCCAAATTAGCCGTCATTCAGGCTGTGTCGCAATTCGTGTTTTTCGTCATTCAGACTGTGTCGCAATTCGTGTTTTT
>JASEHM010000119.1 GCA_030018895.1 Candidatus Omnitrophota bacterium | reverse complement strand
CCCGCTTAAAGATTGCGGGAATGACACTCTAACAGCTAATTTGGACAGCAATGGGTTTTTATATCTAAATAAAAAATGCTTTATTACCTATTTTATTCTTTACACGATACAATTTCCTTATTTAATATTTTTCGTTATATTACATTTCGTTCTGCAGTAGCAGCTATGACTGCTTTTTTTATCAGCCTTATTTTTGGGCCGCTAGTGATAAGAAAATTAAAGGAGTGGCAGATCTGTGAAAAAATAACTAAACAGGATAGCGAAAAACTGGATGAGCTGCATCGTCATAAAAAAAATACGCCTACTATGGGAGGCATATTGATATTGGCTGCGATTGTCATTTCTACGCTTTTATGGGCGGATATCTTTAATAAGTATGTATTAATTGCTTTGTTTAGCACTATATGGCTGGGCATAACCGGATTTGTTGATGATTATCTGAAGCAGGTAAAAAAAATGGCAAAGGGATTAACCCCGGCTGCGAAATTAACGAGCCAGATTGTTTTAGGATTGATCCTGGGCACTATTTTTATGTCTGACCCGCAATTAGGCATAAAGCTTGATTTGCCGTTTTTAAAGGGTGTTTCAATAGATCTAAATGGTTTATATATATTATTTGTAATTTTAGTGATAACCGGCTCATCAAACGCGGTAAATCTTACTGATGGTTTAGATGGTTTAGCCGCAGGCATTATGGTTATGGTGGCCTTAGCCTTTGGTTTATTGAGTTATGTAACAGGAAATATAAAATTTAGCTCATACCTTTTAATACCTTATATCTCCCAAAGCGGAGAGCTGGCTGTATTTTGCGCGAGTATTGCAGGCGCCTGCCTTGGATTCTTATGGTTTAACTGTTATCCGGCATCTATTTTTATGGGTGATGTGGGTTCTCTTGGTTTAGGCGGCGCCATAGGCACTGTAGCGTTATTGATAAAGAAGGAATTATTATTAGTGGTTGTAGGAGGCATATTTGTTTTAGAAGCCCTCTCGGTGATTTTGCAGGTGGTGTCTTTTCGTATTTTTAAGAAACGCATATTTAAGATAGCTCCTCTGCATCATCATTTTCAGTTTCTTAATTGGCCGGAAAATAAGGTGATTGTCCGGTTTTGGATTATCGCCGGGCTCCTGGCGCTTGCGGCAATAGTAACTTTGAAGATAAGATAAATGAAGCGACAGCGAAAATGAGAAATACGGATTTTTTTAAAGATAAAGATATTTTAATAGTTGGCCTTGGCCGCAGCGGTTTGGCGAGCGCTAATCTCCTTTTTGATTTAGGTGCGAATGTGAGCGTTACTGATGGAGCGGATTCTGAGGCTTTGCGCCAGAATGTTTTAAAATTAAAATCAAACAGGATAAAGGTAGAATTAGGCGCTCATACGCAAGATTTTATTAATAAGAAGGATTTATTAGTGGTTTCTCCGGGTGTTTCAGATTGTGCCTTACCTTTAAAATGGGCTAAAGAATATAAAATACCTGTTATAGGCGAAATTGAGGCTGCCTGGCTCTTGTGTCCTGCTACAGTAATAGCAGTAACCGGTTCAAACGGAAAAACTACGGTTACTACCTTAATTGGAAAGATCTTAGAGGCTTCAGGTAAAAATGTTTTTGTCTGCGGGAATATCGGCAATCCATTTATTTCAGAAGTCAAGAAAATGAAAGAAGGGGATTTTGTTTCATTAGAGGTTAGTTCCTTTCAAATGGAGACGATACAGTCTTTTAAACCAAAAATTTCACTTATACTGAATATCAGCCCAAATCACTTAGATAGATATAAAGACATACAGGAGTATGCTGCGGCAAAAAAACGTATATTTTTAAATCAGGATAAAAATGATTACTTGGTTTTAAATAATGATGATCCGGCCTTAGCAGACATTGCTCATGAATCTATGGCAAGGGTTGTGTATTTTTCTGGAGGAAATAACTTGAACCCAGATTTTGCATTAGGTTTCAAGCCAAAAGGCAGTGGTTTCGTTTTCTTTAACGAAAGCCACGAGGAAAATGGCCTAAATCTTTGTCAGGACAAGGCCTGCGAGCAAAAGAACCGCAGGCGTATTCAGTGCAATACGCCGAGGACGCTTTTGCGAGCAGAACGCAGTCATGGCAAAGAGTTAGAGACATTTTACCGAAATCCTAATGCAAATTCTGGGTTAAATCCTAATCAGGCTGCGGTTTTAGCAATAGGTTCAATATTAGGGATAGATGAAGAGCTGATATTGGAGGTTTTTAAAGGCTTTAAAGGTATTGAACATCGCATGGAATATGTTGCGCAGATAAATGATATACGCTTTATTAATGATTCTAAAGCTACAACTGCGGATTCAGTTATCTGGGCATTAAAAAATATCAATTCATCTGTAGTTTTAATAGCCGGCGGAAAGCATAAGGGTATTGATTATAGCGTTATTCTTAAGGAAGCGCGTAAAAAGGTTAAGTCAGTTGTTTTGATTGGCGAGGCCAAAGAACTGATAAAAAAAGCGCTTGAGCCGGTGTTTCCAATTGAAGAGGCCCAGACTCTAGGGGAGGCGGTTAAAAAGGCTTATTTTAAAGCAAAGCCAGGGGATTGTGTTTTATTTTCTCCAATGTGTTCAAGTTTTGATATGTTTTCAAATTACGAAGAAAGAGGCAGGGTTTTTAAAGAGGCAGTTTACAGTTTACAGCTTAAAGCTTTAAGCTGTAACAAAAAGGTTGAACTTTAACGCGAATAAACGCTTTGACGCAAATTTTAAGACGCGAATGAACGCGAATTTATTGCGAATAAACGCGAATATCCGAATTAGCGTTTATTCGTTTAAAATTAGCGTTTATTCGCGTTAAAGTGTTCATTTGCGTTTTAGCAGTTCTTATTTAGTAAACAAAGCAGCATAGGGGGATGGGGTGGTTCGTAATAGCAGAATAAATCTATTTATGGTAACAGTTATTCTTATCTGCATTGGTATTGTAATGATTTATAGCTCCTCCGGTATATATGCCTGGGAAAAATACAAGGATAGCTTCTTTTTTTTAAAACGGCATTTCAGTTTTCTTGTTATAGGGACAGTGTTTACCTTTATTGCGATGAATATTGATTATAGAAAACTTGCTGTTTTTGCTAAACCTCTGCTTTGGATCTCAATATTATTGCTTGTGCTGGTGTTGATTCCGGGCATTGGCAGGGAGGTTTCTGGAGCGCGGCGGTGGTTTAGGTTTAAATTTATCAGTTTTCAGCCCTCAGAGTTAGTTAATCTATCCCTGATTATTTATACAGCTGACTTTATCAGCCGCAAAAATAATGTGATCAAAACATTCTTAAAGGGATTTCTGCCTCCTGTTTGCGTTTTGGGGTTATGCAGTCTGTTAATTCTCCTGCAGCCTGACTTAGGCAGCACCGTTGCTATGGGGGTTGTAGTACTTATTATGCTCTTTGTTGCCGGAGTGAGGCAGGCTCATCTTTTATCCATTATTTTGGCAGGTATACCAACCCTTTTAATATTGATTCTTAGCGCGCCTTACAGAAGGCAGCGTATTCTGACATTTTTGAATCCCTGGCTTGACCCTAAAGGAAGCGGGTTTCAGATAATTCAATCTCAGATTGCCTTAGGCTCAGGAGGATTATTTGGGAAAGGTTTAGGCCAGTCAATGCAAAAATTGTTTTATCTGCCGGCAGCCCATACGGATTTTATTTTTTCTATAATTGGCGAAGAATTGGGCTTATTAGGCGCAGTAAGTGTTATAGTATTATTTATTATTTTTATTTTACAGAGCCTTAAAATAATAAAAAATACCTTTACACAATTCGGATATTTTTTATCCTTAGGTTTAGTTTTAATGATTTCGCTTAAGGCAATAATAAATATCGGGGTTTCCTGCGGCTTGTTGCCTACTAAGGGCTTACCTTTGCCTTTTATAAGTTACGGAGGATCTTCTTTTGTTTTTGATATGGTTAGTGTCGGGATATTAATGAATATCGCGCGCACAGGAGAGTATCCTTAAGCAGTTGAGGAGTGTGCATAATTTATGTTTTGTCATTCAGACTGTGTTGCAATCAGACTGTGTCGCAATTCGTATTTTTCGTCATTGCGAGGAGCGAACGAAG
>JASEHM010000118.1 GCA_030018895.1 Candidatus Omnitrophota bacterium | reverse complement strand
TCACTTCGTTCGCTCCTCGCAATAACGAAAAACACGAATTGCGACACAGTCTGAAAGCGAGGCAGATATGCAGTTAAAAGATAAGGTTGCTATTGTAACAGGCGGGGCAAGGGGTATTGGCAGGGTTATTGCTTTGGGGCTTGCCAGTAAAGGAGCGGATATAGCAGTTGTTGACGTGAATCTCAAAGAGGCAGAAAAAACAGTACAAGAAATTCAGGCATTAGGCAGGGCTGCCTTTAGCCTTGAGATGGATGTTACAGATTATATAAAGGTAGAGGAAGGGATTAATAAAATTCTTGACAAATTTAAAAAGGTTGATATATTGGTTAACAATGCCGGAATCACTAAAGACAGTTTGCTTCTTAGGATGAGTGATTCAGATTGGGATGTGGTCCTAAAGGTAAATTTAAAAGGCACTTTTAATTGCACCAAGGCTGTGTCCAGGCAAATGATAAAGCAAAGAAGCGGCAAGATTATTAATATCGCTTCTATTATTGGTATAATCGGAAATCCCGGCCAGGCAAATTATTCTGCCTCAAAAGCCGGGATAATCGCTCTTACAAAAACAGCCGCAAAAGAGCTTGCTTTGCGTAATATAAATGTAAATGCCATAGCGCCGGGGTTTATCCAGACTGAGATGACGGCCAAGCTTTCTTTAGAGCTAAGGGAAAAAATGATGTCAGCTATTCCGTTAAAAAGGTTTGGCAATCCGGAAGATGTTAGCGCTGTGTGTTTGTTTTTGGCATCTGAAGATGCAAATTATATTACCGGGCAAACCATTATAGTTGACGGTGGAATGGTGATGGTATAGTAAGGCGTGATTGCAAAAAGGAGGATAAAAAAATGGCAATACAAGAAAAGGTTAAGTCCATAATCGCGGAACAATTAGGTGTAAAACCGGAAGAGGTGACCCCTGAGGCATCATTTGTTGATGACCTGGGCGCGGATTCTTTGGATACCGTAGAATTGGTTATGGCCCTAGAGGAAGAATTTAGCATTGAAATACCCGATGAGGACGCGGAAAAAATCACTACTGTTGGTGATGCTGTTAAATATATTGAAAATAAGAATGTAGGTAAATAATTTTAATTATAGATCTATCTACCCCGCCTTTTTTTATGTTAGCTGATTTCAGTTTTCTTAAGAAGGGTGGGGTTAATTTTATTGTAACAGTTCAGTCTTCAGAAGTAAGTTGAGACGTCACTTCCATTATTCCATATAGCGTCATTCCCGCGAAAGCGGGAATCCAAAAAGGACACGACAGAATGGATTCCCGTTTTTACGGGAATGACAAATCTTATGTCTCGTTAGAGACTTCCAGGAGTTGAACTGTTACATTTTATTTGACTTTTATATGCGAGAAAATAGGGTAGTAGTTACGGGTTTAGGGGTAATATCTCCAATAGGGAATGAGGTATCTGCTTTTTGGGATGCTTTAAAATCCGGAAAATCAGGGGTAGGGCCTACTACTTCTTTTGATGCTTCAGGCTTTGATTCGCGCATTGCCGCTGAGGTTAAGGGTTTTGATCCGATTTCTTGCGGGATATCAATTAAAGAGGTCAGGCGTTTAGAGAAATTTGTGCAATACGCGATTGCTTCGGCAAAACAGGCGATAACCGACGCCAATTTAGATTTAGAGAAAGAAGACAGATATAGGGTTGGTGCCTTAATTGGCTCAGGTATAGGCGGGTTATATACTATAGAAACGCAGACCGAGATTTATTTAAATAAAGGGCCTTCTAGGCTGTCTCCGTTTTTGATTCCCATGTTAATTGTTAATGAGGCTAGCGGCCAGGTAGGAATTAATTTTGGGTTAAAAGGCCCTAGTTCCTGCGTAGCTACTGCCTGCGCTTCAGGCAGTCATGCTATAGGTGATGCTTTTAGGATTGTTGAACGCGGTGACGCAGATATAATGATTTGCGGCGGATCTGAGAGCTGTATAGTGCCTACAGGCGTAGGAGGGTTTTGCGCATTAAGGGCGCTTTCAACCAGGAATGATGCGCCAGAGCAAGCCAGCCGGCCGTTTGATCTTAATCGTGATGGTTTTGTAATAGGAGAGGGATGCGGTTTAGTTGTTTTGGAGAACTTAGAGCATGCCAAAAAACGAAATGCACATATATATGCTGAGATTTGCGGTTATGGTATGTCTTGCGATGCCTATCATATTACTGCGCCTGACCCTGAGGGAAATGGCGCTGCGCGGGCAATGACAAATGCCTTAAAAGATGCCTGTCTTAATCCTGAGGATATAGATTATATTAACGCGCACGGAACTTCTACTAATTTGAATGATAAAGTTGAAACAATGGCCATAAAAAAGGCCTTAGGCACTTGCGCTAAGAAAACCTTTGTTTCATCTACCAAGTCTATGACCGGCCATCTCTTAGGCGCAGCAGGCGGCGTAGAATTTATTGTTTGTTGTTTGGCTATTAAAGATAATGTGGTTCCTCCTACCATAAATTACGAATATCCTGATCCTGCATGTGACCTTGATTATGTGCCAAATATCGCTCGTAAGGTAAATACTAATGCCTGTATGTCTAATTCCTTAGGATTCGGCGGCCATAATGCTACGCTTGTTGTAAAGAGGTTTAAATAGTACTGGTTAGCCGGTTAGCCGGTGAACCGGTTAGCCAGTGAGCCAGTGAGTCGGTGAACCGGTTAGCCAATTAACCGGCATACCGGCAAACCGGCAAACCAACATGGGCTACACATTAGCGGAAAAAATTCTATTAAATCATACGGATAAAAAATCTATCCAGCCGGGTGAATTCATTGAGGCTGAAGTAGATTTAGCCTTAGGCAATGATATAACCGCGCCCATTGCAATTGAAGAGTTTAAAAAAGCAGGTTTTAAAAAGGTATTTGATAAGAATAAAATCGTCCTTGTCCCTGATCATTTTGCGCCGGCAAAGGATTTAAGAAGCGCAAATCAGTGCAAGATTTTAGCAAATTTTGCTAAAGAACAAGATATCCTGAATTATTTTGAAGTGGGGCGTATGGGCATAGAGCATGCACTATTACCGGAATTAGGGCTTGTTAGTCCGGGCCTTTTGGTAATCGGGGCGGATTCACATACCTGCACTTATGGGGCGCTTGGATGTTATTCAACAGGGGTTGGCTCAACAGACTTAGCCCGTGCTTTTGTGGATGGGAAGATTTGGCTTAAGGTTCCTGCGTCAATAAAATTTGTTTATAAAAATAAGTTAAATAAATGGGTTGGCGGCAAAGATTTGATTCTATTTACCATAGGAAAAATCGGTGTAGACGGAGCTTTATATAAGGTAATGGAATTTAGCGGACAGGTGATTAGGGGTTTAAGTATGGACCATAGGTTTACTATGTCTAATATGGCTATTGAGGCTGGCGCCAGGGCAGGGATTATTGAGCCGGATGAGATTACTTTTGACTATGTCCGGCAAAATCAAAAATCAACCCTTCGGCTGCCAAAAAACTCCGTTACAAAGCGTGGCAGGCCCGCTAAGATTTTTGGCGGAAAATTTAAAAATTTGAAATCTGATACAGACGCTATCTATGAAAAAACTTATGAGTGGGATATTTCAAAACTAGAGCCGCAGGTGGCCTGTCCCCATCTGCCCAGCAATGTTAAGGCTGTAGGAGAATTAAAAGATATTAAGCTTGATCAGGTGGTTATTGGCTCCTGTACCAACGGCAGGATTTCGGATTTAAGGGCCGCGGCTAAGATTTTAAAAGGCAGGAAGATTAAGCAGGGTTTAAGATTAATTGTTATTCCTGCGACGCAAAATATTTATTTAGAGGCAGTAAAAGAAGGTTTGGCAGAGATATTCGTAAAAGCAGGCGGTATATTTTCTACGCCTACCTGCGGCCCTTGTCTTGGCGGGCATATAGGTATTTTAGCTGAAGGAGAGGTTTGTTTAGCAACGACAAACCGGAATTTTATTGGCCGTATGGGCAATCAGAAGAGTTTTGTTTATTTAAGTAATCCATTAGTGGCAGCTGCTTCGGCAATTAGAGGTAGAATTACGCATCCAAAGGAAATATAGGCACTATCACTCGTGTCCAAATTAGACGTTACTTATCGACGCGAAATGTATTTTGAGAT
>JASEHM010000117.1 GCA_030018895.1 Candidatus Omnitrophota bacterium | reverse complement strand
AAACGCTAATTCGGATATTCGCGTTTATTCGCAATAAATTCGCGTTCATTCGCGTTTTAAAATTCGCGTTCATTCGCGTCTTATGGATTTCTCCTCTATTGTTATTCTAATGTATTAATTGGCAAATCGGCTAACAATTTTTTTATTTCCTCTGCCTTCTTCTTCACTGACTCAATCACTGCGCTTGAGGATATAGTTGCTCCGGTTATTGTCTGAACATCTGATAAACCTTCAGTATTTTTACCTAAGAATTGGCTACTAAAATTGGCCTCAATAATTCTTGCTCCCAGGCCAGGAGTCTCATTTTGGCTTAATACCTTTATCCCGGTAATTACGCCGTCCTTTTTCATTCCCACTATAGTTTCTATAGTACTGGAATAACCTTTTTGCGATGCCTTAAAAGCTGCGCCAATAAACTTATTATCTTTATCAAAAACCTTGTAATAAATGGTCCCCTCACCCAACTTTATCGGTTCAAACTTTTGCGCATCAGGAATTACCTCGATTAGGCCAGCCTCTTCTTCGGACCTTGCCTGTTCAATAATTTTAAGCCTAGTTAAAGAATTAACTGCTGCTAATGAAGCGCTCGCCGCAATACAGATTAAAGATAAAATAAACCCGTAACGAACCATCTCCTTCATTCTATCAGATCTCCTTTTAGCCGATTCATTTTACTGCCTCTAACTTTGCCCTTTTAATTGACTGTACCAACATTCTATTTGCAGGACAGACATAATTACACAAGCCGCATTCAATACAGTCTAAGGCATTATAAGCCTTTGCTTCCTGCCACATTTCTTTTTCTGAGGATAGATTTATAAGGCAAGGCATAAGCCTCATCGGGCAGTTGCTTATACAGGCGCCGCAGCGAATACAAGCTTCTTCTTCCCGCGCCTTTGCCTCTTTTTCATTAAACAAAATCACCCCTGTAGTAGATTTTATTAAAGGCACCTCATCAGTCCATTGGGCAATGCCCATCATTGGGCCACCAATAATGATTTTTGCAGACTCATGTTTTAGGGGAGAACAAAAATTAATTAATTCCTTTATAGGTGTTCCTATAGGCGCCAATAAATTTTTAGGATTGCTTATACAGCTTCCGGTTACACTTACCAGGCGTTCATAAAGGGGTTTATTTAAATACACTGCTTCATAAATCGCATAAATCGTACCCACATTATGCACTACTACCCCCACATCAAAAGGAAGTTTTCCAGAAGGGACCTCCTTGCCTAATACATTCTTTATTAATTGTTTCTCTCCTCCTTGCGGATATTGCGATTTTAAGATTTTAATTACAAACTCTGAAACTTGGGCTCCAAACTGCTTTATCGCTTCAGGCTTATTATCCTCAATAGCAATATATATCTTTTTAACCCCGAGGCATTTTGCTGCCAGACTGATTCCCTGCAGGATTTCTCTTGTTTTCTCAAGCATCAAGCGGTAATCGCAGGTTAAATACGGTTCACATTCTGCGCAGTTTATAATCAAGGTATCAACTGGTTTCGGGGGATTAAGTTTTATATGCGTAGGAAAACTTGCGCCGCCCATTCCCACAATGCCTGCCTCAAAAATAATATTACGAATTTGTTCGGGAGTTAATTTATCTGCTTCCTTCTCTATTCTTTGTTCTTTCTTCTCTCCTCTCTCTTCTAAGCCGTCGCTTTCAATAACTATCGCCCTTGTCTCTCCTAAAACAGAATGCGGCCAATCTTGTATGGCACTGACCTTTCCTGAGATAGAGGAATGGATATTTGAGGAAATTGTAGCGCTGGATACAGCGATTTTTTGGCCAATAAGGACAGGATCGCCTATTTGCACGCAAGGAGCAGAGGCCTTTCCCAGGGCTTGAGACAAAGGAATATATACCTTAGAAGGCAAAGGTAATTTTTCTATTTTCTTATTTTCTGTAGCGTGTTTGTGCTCTTTTAATTTGATCATATTTTTTTTAAACACGAATTTCCACGAATTTTTATCGAATTTCCACGAATTTCTTGAACTATTCGTGATAATTCGGCTTTTCATTCGTGGAAATTCGTGTTTATGAATCTAACCATAGAATTTTACGGTGAAAAACAAAACTTACTGCCCCTAATAGAATAAAAACAATTCCTGCGCTTGTAAGAATCAAACCGTGTGGAAAATACTTAACAAGAAAACTGCTGATAAACATAAACATTAAGAATCCCAGATGCATCACAACCTCAAGAGAGCTGAACATTTTACCCATCATGCTATTCTCGGATACTTTCTGGATAATAGTATTTATGGCTATAAACACAGGAGAAATTGAAGCGCCCAAAACCAAAGCAAGAGCTGCGGCAAGGACAAAATTAGGGCTTTTCTGCATGCTTAAAGAAAAAGCAACAAGTATTATGCCGCTCAGAACAAAAGATACAAGAATTACTTTATAATAAGAAATGCGGTTGCCAAAACGGCCATAGATAAGGGATCCGAAAAATAACCCCAGCCCTAAAAAGGAACTTAATAAACCTAAATCCTTTGTTACGGAATTAAAAATTTTCTGCACAAAGGTAATCAAAACTACAGACACGCTTCCTAATGCCGCAGATAAAATAAACATCAAAACCGCAGCAAACCTTATTTCTTTATGCTTGAAAAAATACAATACCCCTTCTTTAAATTCAAGCAGAACAGATTTTTTAATCATTTCCATTACTTCTCTGCCCATCTCCCTAATCCCTAACCTAAGGCCCGGCTTTCTTGTAATAAAGAATATCAAAATGGCAGAGACAAGGAAGCTTAAAGAATCTAAATACAGGCCGTTTCTGGGGTTACACTTCTCAACAATAATACCGCTTATACCAAACCCCACTATAGCCGCCAGCATGCCTGTAATATTTACCAAGGAGTTAGCCAGAAGCAAATCATCTTTTTCAACCAAATCAGAGAGTATAACTAATTTCGCAGGGACAAAAAACCTGGCAATACAAAAAACAAGAAAAACAATAAGGTAAATCAAAAAAAGGCTCTTTGCATAAAAAAGAAAAAGCGGAATCAGCACCACTAAAATTGCGCGGCTAAAATCGCTTAGATACATAGTCCGGCGCCTGTCCCATCTATCCACGTAAACCCCGGCAATTGGCCCGACTATAAATACAGGAATCATAGTAAAGGCAAGAATTTTGGCGATCTCTACAGGAGAATTTCCAAAACGCATTGAGACAAAACCAATTAACGCAACCTGGCCCAAGCGGTCCCCTACCTGCGAAATAAGCTGGGCCAGCCAAAGCAAAAAGAAATTACGATTCTTTAAAATCTTATAGAATCTGGACATGGGATTTACAATAAGTAAGCCGGCGAGAGGGATCGAACCTCCGGCCCGCGCTTTACGAAAGCGCTGCTCTACCAACTGAGCTACGCCGGCAAGCGTACTCCTTTAAATTATATCATAAAAAAAATCATTGACAATCTCAAAAAAAATGGTATATTTATTTTGTTATAGCTAAAATAAATAAGGAGAAATAAGATTTTGTTAACAATAACCAAACCGTAAAGCAAGATTAAAATTTAACCATGGCTTTACGGTTTTTTGTTAGTGGGCCCCGTTAGGGAACGAGGTTCTCTAACGAAACGAGGGAGGTGAGTAAGTAAGAAATGGCAAAAGGTAAAATAAAATGGTTTTCAAACCAGAAAGGTTATGGCTTTATCACTGGTGATGACGGCAAAGACGTGTTTTTACACTTCAGCGCTATCAAAGGTGAAGGCTATAAATCTTTAGCAGAAAACGACGAAGTTGAGTACGAAGTTACGCAAGGCCCTAAAGGCGACCAGGCAATTAATGTAGCCAAGATATCAGGGTAACAACAGCGTCAAAACAAAAACCCTTGTGCTAATACAGCACAGGGGTTTTTGTTTAATAAATCCAGGGGAAGCAATGACAAAGTACTTCTAAAAGTTAAACTATTACAGATTAAAAGATATGATTTTTATTACAATTTTTCTTTACTTCTTAATTCTTAACTATTGAATATATAAACATCGTAGACTCTGCTTAGAGTCTTAAAATATATAAACATCGTAGACCCTACAGTTCGATCTTTGGTAAATTCATAGATGTTTTTGGTAATAGAGTTCACGATGTATGTGCATAAGTTCTCATTAAGGTCTACGATCACTTGTGTCCAAATTAGACGTTACTTATCGACGCGAAATGTATTTTGAGAT
>JASEHM010000116.1 GCA_030018895.1 Candidatus Omnitrophota bacterium | reverse complement strand
GCTCACTTCGTTCGCTCCTCGCAATGACGAAAAACACGAATTGCGACACAATCTAAATGACGATTTTAAAAATTGAATCTCAAAATGTACTTACCGACGATGTATATGCTCTAATTTGGATACGAGTGATTTTCTTTCATCTTAAGGTACCTTATAACATCGCCTGCTACATTTTTAAAAACAGGCGCGGCTACCACGCCGCCGAAATAATACGGACGCGGCTCATCAACAGTTACTACTACTGCAATAAGCGGATCCTCAACTGGAGCAAACCCCACAAAAGAAGCTACGAATTTATTATGGGAATATCTGCCATTCGGCTCAAGCTTCTGCGCTGTCCCTGTTTTACCAGCAGAGGTAAAACCGGGTATCTTTGCTAATTTTCCAGTACCCTCTTCTACTGCTCCGGCAAGAATCTTTTTCATTCTTTGCGAAGTATCTAAGGATATTACTTCCCGGATAATCTGACTGGAGAACTTTTGTATGCTTATATTGTGCTTATCCCTGATTTCCCGCACAACATAAGGCTTCATGAGCTTACCGCCATTAGCAATTACCGATATAGCAGATACTAACTGCAAAGCAGTTGCGCCTATTTCCTGGCCCATCGGTATAGTTATTATGGATATCTTAGACCAAAAACGCGGCTGACTAATTATACCTGAAATTTCACCGGGGATATCAATACCTAATTTAGAGCCAAAACCAAATTGTTTTATATATTTATAAAGGAGGTCTGAGCCTAGGAGCTGGGCTGCCTTAGCTGTGCCAATATTGCTTGACTGTTCAATTACTTCCCTGAAGCTAAGCCAGCCATGCGGTTTGTGATCATGTAAAATATGTGTAGAATATTTCCAGGCCCCGTTTTCACAAAAAAACCTGTCTTTTTCAATTACTTTTTTTTGCTCCAACGCTGCTGCCGCTGTAACAATCTTAAATACAGAACCAGGCTCAAACAAATCGCATATTGCGCGGTTACGCATATTATTTTTACTTACATGGGAATGTTCATTTAAATCATAGCTAGGACGATTTGCCATTGCAAGAACAGCTCCGCTCTTCGGGTCCATAACTATTATGCTTGCGCCTTTTGCCCGGTACATCTTATAAGCCCTCTCAAGCTCCCTCTCTGCGATGTACTGAATAACCTCGTCAATAGTTAGAACTAAACTATAGCCGTCTTTAGGTAAAACCATTTTTTCCCAAATGTCTAATTTTTTCTGGCGCGCATCCCTTAAAAATAATGCCCAGCCTGGCTGGCCTTTCAAATATTTATCAAACACAAGCTCAATCCCTTCTAAACCGGTATTATCTAAGCCCGCAAAACCAATTACATGGCTGGCAAGATAGGCATTTGGATAAGAACGCCTGTTTTCTTTTATAAACCCTAAACCCTTCAAATTCAATTTTTTTATCGCCTCAGTCTGCTCCTGCGTAATCTTTCGAGCCAGCCAAATAAAAGATTTTTTCCTATAAAGCCTATCCCTTAGATACTTTTGGCTTAGATTTAATATAGGGCTAAGTTCCTTTATAATTTTTTCTTTGTCCCTATCTTTAATTTCATTCGCAGAAGCATAAAGGGAATTTGCCGGCAGATTTAAAGCCTGTGGTTTAAGATTAGAGTCATAAATCGCACCCCTTAATGGCTCCAATTCCACAAAAAAATTGTGTTGTTTTTTGGCAAGGTTATCTAAATAGTTTGAGCGGAAAAAATAGATAAAAAACAGGCGGGCAATACAAATAATTAAAAAAGCAAAGAAGAATAAGAACGCTGTCTTACTCCTGCGGCGATGGCTGCTGATATACACGATTTATTGAAGAAGGGTTAAAGACTTAACTAAGGATTAATTGTTTGCGCTTCGGCCTGTCTTTTAACGCTAAAGATTTTAGAAAGCACTGTTTGCCTAGCTATAGGATCTACTTTTATTTCTGAATTTTTTGCAAAGAGGTTTGATCTTACCAAGCAGTACGCATCAGGCATCTGAAATTCCCCTGATTTTGAAACCTTGCCCCCTATATTAACCAAAGACGCATTTTTTTCTATATTATATCTTAAGATACTGTTTCTATCAAGTAAATCCTCAGCTACTGCCTGTTTCTTTTGGGCCACATAGGCAAAACGCAGGATCTCTGTCTGTTGATAGACATAAAGGAGGGAAAATCCTGTAATAAAGGCGCTTATTGATAGAAAGTTACGTATTTTCATATTCTCTCTCCAACCCTAAGCTTGCTGCTTCTACTCGCCGGATTCGCTATTTGCTCCAACTCAGACACAGTTATCGGCTTAGGGGTAATTATTTTTATTAAACCGTCCATAGCGAATTTTTTAAAAGCATGTTTTACAATACGATCCTCTAATGAATGAAAAGAAATAACGCATATCCTGCCATTCTTTTTAAGCAAAGAAACTGCTTTTTCTAGGACAGTTTCTAATGCCTCTAATTCCTTATTTACCGCAATACGCACTGCCTGAAAGGTCCTGGTTGCTTGATGTATACGATAATATTTGTGCCTATACTTATATGGTATTGACCTGATTACAATACCAACTAACTGCAAAGTTGTAGAAATAGGCTGTTTACGGCGCTCTTCTACTAAAAGACGGGCTATACGATTATGCCATCTTTCCTCGCCAAAATTCCAAAGTACGCTAGAAAGTTCCTCCTCATCTAAATTATTTATTAAATCATAAGCAGAAAATGCGGCATGAGTGTCTAAGCGCATATCTAAAGGGCCGTCATTCTGAAAACTAAAACCGCGCTGTGCCTTATTCAACTGAAATGAGGAAACCCCTAAGTCAAAGAGCATTCCATCAACATGACTAATCCCTATTTTTTTTAACTGCCTATCTATATCAACAAAATTACTATGCACGAATTCGCAAGTTGCGCTAAAATCTACCAATCTCATGCGGCACAATTCTAAAGATTCCTCGTCGCAATCAATACCAATAAGCCTTCCGCCGGGAAGTATGCGCCCTAATATACCTAAGCTATGCCCGGCTGTCCCCATAGTAGCGTCTACTATAATCTTACCCGGAGCCAGATTCAGATATTCCAGAATCTCATCAAGCATAACCGGTATATGAAATTTTTGTTCCACCCTTACATTTCCATCAGCTTTTCAGCGATCTCTTCATAGGAAGAGCGGTAATTTTTATTAAACTCTCCCCAAATATCCCTTGCCCATATTTCAATCCTGTTAGATACCCCTACAATAAAAACCTCTTTTTTAATAATAGCAAATTCCTTTAAATATTGAGGAAGCAAAATTCTTCCCTGCTTATCGGGCATTACCTCTTGGGCGCTTGAAAAAAATAAACGATTAAATATACGGCCCTGCTGTTTAGTTAAAGATAGCCCCTTAAACTTAGCTTCCTGGGAACGCCACTCCTCTTCTGAAAACATAAAAAGGCATTTATCTAAACCCGCAGTAATAAAAAATTTTTCTATAAAATGTGCCTTAGCTGCGTCGCGAATTTTAGCAGGCAGAATAAGCCGGCCCTTGCGGTCTATGGAATGCGCATATTCACCGTAGAACATATTTTTTCCTCAACCAGATCCTTGACAAAAGATACATCAATGTCAAGGATAGCTTGAAGTCATACGTAATGCATCAGGGGACTGTTGCGAAATGCTATTTTTCGTCATTCTGAGCGAAGCGAAAAATCTCATCAGCATCGAGATTCTTCGGCCTTTGGTCTCAGAATGACGCAAAATTTGACGTTTTGCAACAGTCTCATCAGTAAACGGGGGAAATGATGTCATGCCCGCGAAAGCGGGCATCCAGTCACCGACGGACGCTTGGATTCCCGCTTTCGCGAGAATGACATGTGCCCTTAATAAGTGACGCATTACAATCATACAACTTATGAAATCCCGCCTTTGGCAAAACTTCATAAGTTATGATTTCAGCCACTTTGCTCCACTTTTAACCACTTTGTGGATAAGTATAGATACAATTCTTGAATTTGTCAAGAAGAAAAAATGCTTAAATTATTAAGATACAACAAGTAGTGGTTATTTATTGGTTAATAGGCATATGTTGTGGGAGAAATTAGCGGAGAGGAATCATCCTTCTGTTATTGGGCGAGGTTCATTAAAAACTGGCTGGCTTGCGCATCAAGAAAGGCCTTGGCCTTAAGCTGATTAAGAACATTTAAAAACAGGTGTTTATTTTTTAGGAGAGA
>JASEHM010000115.1 GCA_030018895.1 Candidatus Omnitrophota bacterium | reverse complement strand
GGGGGCGGGAATGACACCCTGATTTACTTCTGAACGCTGAACTGTTACCATTTTTCTTACTTGAATCCCTGCCTCTTTTAAAAAATCTCTGGCTAATTTATCCGGATAATCTCCTGAGGCAATAACTTCTTTAACGCCTGCGTTAATCAACATCTTAGCGCAAATAACGCAGGGTTGATTAGTAATGTAAAGAACACTGTCTTTGGTACTTATACCGTGCAGTGCTGCCTGAAGCAAAACGTTTTGTTCCGCATGAAGCCCGTAACAGAGCTCATGGCGCTCGCCTGATGGAACCTTTAATTTTTCCCTCAGGCATCCGGCATCAATACAATGCCTGATACCGGAAGGCGCTCCGTTATAACCGGTTGCTAAAATCTTTTTATCTTTTACTAAAACTGCCCCTACCTTGCGTCTTAAACAAGTTGCCCTGCGGGAAACAAGCTGCGCCATTTCTAAAAAGTATTCATCCCAGCTAGGCCTGGTGTAACCCTGTATCTTTTTTTGTAACGGTTCAGCTTCCGAAAGTTCTTGCCTCCCGTTTTTGTCATGCCCGTGAAAACGGGCATCCATTCTGTCATACCCTCTTTGGATTCCCGCTTGCGCGGGAATGACACCCTGATTTACTTCTGAACGCTGAACTGTTACTTTTTTTTTCATTTTTCTATGGAACACGAATTGCCACGAATTTCTATCGAATTGCCACGAATTTATGAATTTATTCGTGGAAATTCGATTTTTCATTTGTGGTAATTCGTGTTATTTTTCTCTCAATAACTCCGGATATAATGGAAACATCTTAGTTAACCCCAAAACGTCTCTTTTAATTTTCTTCAATTTTCCCTGATCACTGCCTGCGTCAATAGCATCATTGATAAACTGCGCGATTTTCTGCATCTGAGACTCTTTCATTCCGCGGGTAGTTAATGCCGCGCTTCCTAAGCGGATACCGCTTGTGACAGAAGGCGTTTGTTTATCAAAAGGAATAAGATTTTTATTAACAGTAATCCCTGCCTCCTCCAAAACCAAAGATGCATCTGCGCCAGTAACCCCTTTGTTAGTTAAATCCAAAAGCAAAAGATGCGTATCTGTGCCGCCGGAAACAATACGAAATCCTTTTTTCTCTAAAGAACAGGCGAGTTCCTTTGCATTTTTTACCACCTGGCTTTGATACGCCTTAAATTTCGCACTTGTTGCCTCATAAAAAGCTATTGCCTTAGCAGCAATAACATGCATCAGAGGCCCGCCTTGTATCCCGGGGAAAATCAAGGTATCTATTTTTCTGGCAAAATCTTTTCTGCAGATAACAAAGCCGCCTCGAGGCCCTCTTAAGGTTTTATGGGTAGTTGATGAAACAAACTCTGCATAAGGTATTGGCGACTGATGCACCCCTGCTGCCACAAGCCCGGCAATATGAGCCATATCCACCAATAGATATGCGCCTACTTTATCTGCTATCCTGCGAAAGGCCTTAAAATCAATCTTCCTGGGATAAGCAGATGCGCCGGCAAGGATCATTTTTGGCTTATGCTCCTTAGCCAAATCCATAATTTTATCATAATCTAAGGTTTCTGTCTTGGGATCTACGCCATAACCAACTACTTTATAAAACATCCCGGAAAAATTATGCGGATGGCCATGTGTTAGGTGCCCGCCTGAAGCTAAATCCATAGCTAAAACTGTATCCCCTAATTTTAACGCCGCAAAATAAACCGCCATATTTGCCTGTGTCCCTGAATGCGGCTGTACGTTTACATGCTCTGCCTTGAATAATTCCTTTGCCCGCTCAATTGCCAATTCCTCTGCTTTATCCACATAATCGCACCCGCCATACCAGCGTCGATGCGGATAACCTTCAGCATATTTATTTGTAAGCACACAGCCCTGCGCCTTAAGCACTGCTAATGAAGCAAAATTCTCAGAGGCTATTAATTCTAAATTTTCTTCCTGCCTTTTAAGCTCATTTCTTATAGCCGCATAAACTTGCGGATCAGTATATTTTATATGTCTCATATTCTTATCGTAGTCCCCTTTCAATTTCTTTTATCTGATTCAAGCGCCTTTTATGCCTTTTGCCTTGAAATTCTGTGTTTAACCAAATATCAAGGATTCTCTTAGCCAGCCTAACATCCACAAACGCAGCGCCTAAAACTAGAATATTACTATCATTATGCTGGCGCGAGAGCAAAGCTGCTTCTGTATTATAACAGAGCGCAGCGCGCACTCTGCTAAATCTATTCGCTACAATAGAGCTTCCTATCCCACTCTTACAAATCAGAATACCTCTTTTATATTTACCACCTGAAATGCATCTGGCAGCTAAAGAGGCAAATTCAGGATAATCGCAGCTTTCCAAAGAATCCGTCCCTAAATCATTTACCCGAAAGTCTTTTTTTTTCAGGTAAGGCTTTAATTTCTCCTTCAAAATAAAACCCGCATGATCTGAGGCAATAATTATTGTCTTCATATAATCTCGTTCACTCTCTCCACTGCCTGTTTTATAATCATATAGGTCTCTTCGTAAAATTCCTCTGAAGCAGCTATAGGATCAAGTATGTCTAAATTATTATCATCTATTTTAGCAAACTCTTTCAATAAAAAAAGCCTATTTTTTACATCCGGCGCCTCTTCTAAAATTCTTTTTTCATGTATTTTTTCCATCACTAATATTATATCTGATTTTCTAAGCAACCCCTTTGTTGCCCTTTGTGAGCGATGGCAAGATACATCCATACCTTCCTTTTTTAAAATCTCTTTTGTGAACTCTGAGGCGCCTAAGCCAGAAAGCATCATTATCCCTGCGGATAAAACCTCAACATCATCCCTGTTTTTTTCTTTTAATTTCTTCTCTAAAAGCGCCTGAGCCATTACTGAACGGCAGGAATTACCTGTGCAGACAAAAAGCACGGTTTTTTTTCCTGCCGCTGTTTCAATAGCCTCTTTTTTTATTGCCCCCTCTCTCATAATCTTTAGGCAGCCTTCAGCACAATCCACAACTGAAGACTCAACTCCTAATTTTGCAGGCCCTGCGTCTATAGCAAAATCAACTAAGCCATATAAATCTTTTATAGCATCCTCAAATTTTACCGCTGCAGGCAAACCAGAAATATTCGCAGACGGACAAGCCACTCCAGCGCCCAGGAGACTAATTATTTTTAAAGCAATTTTATTATCAGGGATGCGTATGCCGATTGTACCTTCTGTCTTTGCCTTTAATATTACAGTCAAAGGGCCTGGCCAGAATTTTGCCATAAGTTTATAAGCAAATCGCGGAATATTCCTGGCAAATTCCTCAATGTTTTCTTTTTGCGCGATAAGCAAAGAAAAAGATTTATCTTTAGGCCGCTTTTTTATTTCAAATAATCTAGCTACAGCCTTTGGGTTTAAAGAATTAGCAGCTATCCCGTAAACTGTCTCCGTAGGCAGGATTACTAAACCCCCTTCAGACAAAATTTGCGCAGCCTCCTTTAAATAATTCTCCTGGGGATTAAAAGGGTCTATTTTTACTATTTTTGTTGAGGTCATAAACTTATTTTAATGTAATGCGTCACTTATTAGGGGCACATGTCATTCCCGCGAAAGCGGGAATCCAAGCGTCCGTCGGTGACTGGATGCCCGCTTTCGCGGGCATGACATCATTTCCCCCATTCACTGAACGCATTACATTTTAATCTTTCTTATTTTAGAACGCATCTCCTGCCTATATTTAAGGAGTCTGGCGCTAATTTTTCTATCAGTTATCCCTAAAATAGAAAGCGCAAAAAGGCCGGCATTTTTTGCGCCTGGCTTTCCAATTGCCATACAAGCAACAGGAATCCCCGGCGGCATCTGAACCGTAGATAATAATGAATCCATGCCCTTTAAACTCTTTGTCTCAATAGGGATTCCAATGACCGGCAATATAGTATGACTGGCAATCACGCCTGCCAAGGCCGCAGCCCCGCCTGCAGCAGCAATAAAAACCTTAACCCCTTTTCCTGGCGCTGATTCTACATACTCAACTAATTCTTTCGGCGTGCGATGCGCAGATAAAACCTTAATCTCAAAATCCACTCCAAATTCTTTCAATAAATCCATCGCCTCTTTAACTGTCTCTAAGTCCGATTGACTACCCATTATAATGCTGATTTTGTTCATAATTCCTCCCACTCGTGTCCAAATTAGACGTTACTTATCGACGCAAAATGTATTTTGAGATATCAAATTTGT
>JASEHM010000114.1 GCA_030018895.1 Candidatus Omnitrophota bacterium | reverse complement strand
ACGAAGTGAGCGGCGAAGCAATCTCCGACGGTGATAGAGATTGCTTCGCCCCGCCTACGGCGGGGCTCGCAATGACGGTGTTTTTGTCATTATGACACAGTCTGATTGCGAGCCCGAGCGCAGCAAGGGCGAAGCAATCTCGTTTTTTAGAAAAGGAGCGAATATGAATCAAGGAAATAAAGATAATTACGTTGTTCTTTTAGCAGGCGGTTCAGGAAGCAGGTTTTGGCCGCAGGCAAGGGTTTTAGAGCCAAAACAATTCCTGACGCTGCATAAAAATAAGAGCTTATTTGAGAAAACTATCTTAAGAATAAAACCTATTATTTTGTCTCAGAACATATTTATTGCCACCTCCTGCCTATATCAGAATCAAGTCTTGGAAATAATTAAAAATTATAAAATTCCGCTGACGAATGTAATTTTTGAGTCATTGCCTCAAAACACCGGCCCTTCAATTTGCCTGGCAGCAATGTTTATTAACAAAATAAATCCGAACGCAAAAGCCGCTTTTCTTCCCTGCGACCATTTAATTACCAATACAGGGGTTTTTCAAAAGATGCTCAGAAGTGCCCTGGCTGGCTGCGCAGATAAAATAGCGCTTTTTGGCATTTGCCCTACTCATCCAGCCACCGGATACGGATATATAAAAACTCTGGCAGGAAGGGGGCCTATCCTGAAAGTGGCGGGTTTTTGTGAAAAACCGGATTTTAAAACTGCGCAGAGATTTTTGAAGACTAAGGGTTATTTCTGGAACAGCGGGATTTTTGTTAGCTTAGCCAGAACTATCATAGAGGAATTCAAACATTATTTGCCGGGAACTTACAAAGAACTTGAAAAAATCGTAACAGTTCAGCGTTCAGAAGTAAATCAGGGCGTCATTCCCGCGCAAGTGGGAATCCAGAGAGGGTATGACAGAATGGATTCCCGTTTTCACGGGTATGACAAAAACGGGAGGCGAGAATTTCCGGAAGCTGAACTGTTGCAAAAAATCAAAAACCCGCAGGAGATTAACAAATATTGGAAAAACATTAAGCCGATTTCTTTTGATTATGGGATTATTGAGAAGACAGGCCTCCTGGTCTGCCTGAAGAGCCCAAAAAATTTAGGCTGGTCGGATCTGGGAAGTTGGGAATCCTGGGATAAGTTAGTCCCTAAGGATAACTCAGGCAATAAATTCTTTGGCCAGGCCATTGATTTAAAAAGCAGGAATATAACAGTATTTGGAAGCGCAAAGAGGATTATTGCCACCATAGGCCTAAATGACCTTATTGTGGTTGATACTCCTGACGCGCTATTGATAACAAAAAAAGGCCTGAGTGAAGAGGTTAAAAAGATTGTTGAGATATTAAAAAAGAGGCAGAGGCAGGAACATTATCTCCATAAAACCGTTAAAAGAAAATGGGGTTGTTACACCGTGCTTGACGCGGCCAAAGGCTTCAAAATAAAAATAATTGAAATAAAGCCAAAACATTTTATCAGTCTGCAATACCATAAAAAACGCAGCGAACACTGGGTTGTTGTTGAAGGGGCGGCGCTCGTGCAAAAAGGTAAGAGAGTCTGGAAGGTATCTTCCAATGAAAGCACCTATATCCCAGCCTCCTGCATCCATCGTATTTCTAATCCAGGCGATTCAATACTTAAAATAGTTGAAGTGCAAACCGGAAATTACTTAGAAGAAGATGATATTGTAAGGCTAGTTGAAGATTCTAGTAATAGTTCAGCTCCTGGAAGTCTCTAACGAGACACAAGATTTGTCATTCCCGTGAAAACGGGAATCCATTCTGTCGTGTCCTCTTTGGATTCCCGCTTTCACGGGAATGACGCTATGTGGAATAATGGAAGTGACGTCCCAACTTACTTCTGAAGACTGAACTGTTACAAAAAATAAGAAACCTTCTGACAAAAAAAACACTCTTCTTTATTTTTAAAATCTAAATCCCCTTCCCTAAAAATACCTGTCTTAAATCCTGTGTGTTTTCTATTGATTCTAATACAACTAAGATATCTCTCAGTGTAGCGTCAGTGTAGTCACAGCGCTCTTCTTGCAGTCTTAAGATATCTGAAATGCAAAGGAGAATCTTTTCTCTAACCTGAAAGATACTATCTTGAGCGCAGGAGGTCTGGATATACTCTTTGAGCCTTTGTGAAGAGGGAGTTATTCCAGAACTTGTCATTCTCTCAATTTGACTCCATTCCTCTTCAAGATTAATACTAACTAAATTCTGAAGAACTGAAGAGCTTATATTAGCACTTAAACTTGTCACTGCCTGAGTGACGATGGGAAGGGTGCGAAAGTCAATGCCTCCAGTGTTAGCAGGGACTCTGAACTGTCCCTCTTCTTGTCTTACTTGCGCCGATGAGCTGGTAGTACGGCTTACATTCGTTCGCTCATTACTAGTATTAAGCGGAGTTGATGAAGCATTGATAAGCTTATTTATAAGCTGGGTTCTTGTCCCAATAATCTGTAATGCAAATTCTATTGCTTTAGATTCAATTTTTTTCTTATATGCCTCCACTGCCTTTAATCTTTTTTCTGCCATTTGCCTAGCTTTATCTGAATCAGTTATCAATTGTTCTAAATTTTCCCTGCTAAATACTTGGACTGCTCCTGCCTCTGCCAGCATCTCTTTTGCATCCCCGTTATTCTGCCAATTGCCCTCAAAGTATAAAATCGCTGCTTTTTGACTAACAGGCTCAAAGATGTTCCTGTCTTGTCCTACTATAGCCACGTCTGCTAAGGCATACATCTTAAGCAACTCTCCTGCTGTGTTAAGAATCAGAACGTTATTACTTGTTACATTGGGCAAAACAGCGTTTGCATCGCTGCGCACAGCTATGGATTGCCCGGAAAGAGACCCCAATAGCCTCAATTCATTTTCGTTTCTTCTTTGCCTAAAGCCGATTATAAGCAATGGCCGCTGCGCATAAGGGAGATTGTCATAGAGTGAATTATAGGATCGGATAAATTCGTTGAACTCTACGTCTGAAGGAGAGCCGATAACGATTACCTTTCTTGCGCCTATACCTAAGGCTTCTCTCGCACTACTTAATTCTTCTTCCGAACCCCTCTCTGGCAAATTGAATTTAAATGGCGTATAAGGCAAGGATACGGCAAGAAAATCGCCGGAAGTAACAATTTTCATATTACCATAATCATGAAATTCTATTCTGATAAATCCTCTATCAGTAAATCCTGAAAATGCTCTTGTATCATATTCCGGAAAAAACCTTCCTGCCTGCTCAGAATCTATTTCATTATCGTACAGTATAATCACGTTATCCTTATCTAAACCTAATACTTTTATTAGGCCTCTTGCGGCATTTACAGAAGCTACTTCATATACCTTTATGGCTAACTTAATCGAATTATCGCTAATAGTTATTTTGATTTTTTGTCTTAAATGGCTAAGAAAAGCCTTGGGATCATTAATTAAGAACAGAGCACTCGTTATTAGGCTTCTTTCTAAGAAATGGCTATTGCTTATTTCTGTGCCATAGCTAGAATTTAATGCAACGCATTTGACAAAATAATCGAGTATTTGAACAAACTCTGACATCTCTTCAGGACTCCAGGCAGATATCATTTGATACGCAATGATAGGATTATCTTCCAGTGTTTCCAGCAACCGGAGATAATAGTAACGGAATTGTTCCGGCACAGGCCTTTTCAATTTTGATAAATCTATTTTCTTTTTTACCATTTTTTTATCCAAGACTTCGATATCAGCTAAGGATTTGATTGCCCTGGCTACTTCTACCTGCGCCCAGGAATCGTCGCTTTGCAGAATAATATTAATCAGCGAGGTTAAAAGTTTTTCTGTTACCATTTCTTTATCCCAGATCCCGGCATCAGCTAAGGATTTAATTGCCCTGGCTGCTTCTACCTGCGCCAAGGAATAGTCGCTTTGCAGAATAATATTAATCAGCGAGGTTAAAAGTTTTTCTGTTACCATTTCTTTATCCAAGACCCCGGCATCAGCTAAGGATTTAATTGCCCTGGCTGCTCTTGTCTGCGTCATGGAATCGCGGCTTTGCAGGTTATTGTTCAGCGGAATTAAGAGTTTTTCTATTACCATTTCTTTATCCAAAACTCCAATATCAGCTAAGGATTTAATTGCCCTGGCTGCTTCTACCTGCGCCGAGGAATAGTCGCTTTGCAGAATAATATTAATCAGCGAGGTTAAGAGTTCTTCTGTTACCATTTTT
>JASEHM010000113.1 GCA_030018895.1 Candidatus Omnitrophota bacterium | reverse complement strand
ACAGTCTGAAGGCCGAGTCGAGGAATCTATGTTCTTTTTAGATCCCTCGACTCGCAGAGTTTACTCGGGATGACAAAATAATTGTCGCTCGGAATGACAAAGCAATTGTCACTCGCTTAACTCTGTAATGATATTTCCCCCCTGTTTACTGACACGTTACGAATATTTCAACAGAATAGAACAAAAACAGTCTCTATAAAACTTTTAGTTTTTTTAGCAAATCCTCGTCATTTTGACTATCATCAGGATAGACAACTAAACTAATATGCAAACTAATACCTTGCATATCCTGCTTTTTAGCCAGGGTATCTTCTAAATTTCTCCTTAACCTGGCCTGCGCCACCAATGCCCCTTCCCTGGCGCAGCTGCTTAAAAGCACCAGAAATTCAGCTGTATCCTCCTTAAATGCCACATTATCATTGCGGCGCAACCCGGCCCTAAGCACACCCCCTATGTCCCTAACAAGCACTGAAATTTCTTCCCTAGATAAAGTAGAATTTAATTTTTGAAAATCCGCAATTGAAACCATAATCAAAGAAAACCGGCTATTTTTTTTATCCGCCTCTTTTCTGGCGCTATAAACATGTTCCTTAAAAAACGCCTCAGTAGTATATTTAGGCAAGGTAAAACTAAATTTACTGCCCTTGCCAAGCGAGCTCTCCGCCCAGATCTCTCCATAATGCATCTCAACTAATGCCTTAGCTATAGAAAGGCCAAGGCCTGTGCCTTTTTCTCCGGCCCCAGGAAAGCGGTTAAACTGCTGAAACTTGTCAAATACCTTAGGCAGGTCATCCCCTGAAATACCCACGCCTGTATCAACCACGCTGCACTCTACCCCATCCTCTTTTTCTAAAACAAGAATCTCTATCCAGCCTTTTTGGGTAAATTTAATGGCATTGGTTATAAGATTGGTAAAAATCTGAATGAGTTTTTCTGCATCCGCATAAACATCTATCTGTTTCTGGGGAAGGTTAACCCTTAACTCAATGCCCTTATCTTTTGCGCGCTGACAAAAAGAAGGAATAAGTCCGCTAATTAAATTATTCAGGTTAATTAAACCTCTTTTTATCCCTATTTTTCCAGCCTCAATCTTAGAAATATCTAAAAGGCTGTCTATAATATTTGTCAACCTGTCTATATTATTTTTCGCAGCAATAAGGACATCACCCTGCTTTTTAGTTACCGGGCCCGCAATACCGTCTAAAATCAAACTTAAGCCTTCTTTAGCAATAGAAAGCGGGGTCCTTAACTCATGGGAAACTATAGAGACAAACTCTGTCTTCATTTGGTCTATTTCTCTTTCCTTGGTAATATCCCTAAAAATAGCAACTATGCCAATAACCCTACCTTTTTCATCCCTTGTTGGCGCTATATCACAATGTAAACATACAGTCTCCTGCTGTATAGAAACTGAAAGCTCCTTAGAAACTAGGCAATTACTATCCCTGCATTTCTTTAAACTCTCCCCTAAGTCAAGATTATTAACCTTTTCTTCCCATATTTTAGCGCTAATCTGCTCCTTGAACCCTAAATTCAATAATTGCCTTAGCCGTGGGTTTACCACTACAACCTCCCCAAACTCGTCAATCATTACCACGCCCTCAGACATATTCTCAACCATGCTCTCTAACTTTGATTTTTCCGCAGTAATAAGCTGGCGCAGCCTTTCAATAGCATGAGAGGTTTGATTAACAATAGTATAAAGGAGCCGCACATCATGTTCATTAAAGGCATTCTCCTTACAACTTGAGATATTAAACATGCCGATAGTTTTACCGGCTACGACAAAAGGAACATTAAAAAATGACCTTATTTCATCAAGCTGCCTCCCTTCTTTTAAGAAAGTATCAGGTGTAGAAGGAATAATAAAAGTGCTTAGGTCTTTCTTATTTAGATTCTCATTGCTAAAATTAGAAAGTGAAAGAAACAGGGCATTCTTTACTGCCTCTGTAAATTTAGCGCTTTCTGAATACACGGGCTTTAAGATAATATTAACGGTTTGAGCATCAAACATCAAAGAACCGCAGATATCATAATCTATCATCCTGAATAACGACTCTGTAATCATGCGTATCAATAATCGATAATCTAAGATATAGGAAATAGAATTAGAAACCTCATAAAGAATTTGCAGCTCAGCTGTCCGCTCCTGAACTTTTTTTTCTAAATCATAAGAAAGCTCCTGCAATTGACTATGAGAATCTTTTAGGTCCCTAACAAATTTCTTTATCTGGCGCATATCAGCTGCTACGCCGATAATGCCTAATATGGGCTGTTTAGTTGCTGCGTCTTTATGCATTAGACCTCCGGAAAAACTCACCGATATGTTTTCAGCGTCTTTTGCCTTATAAGTCATTTTGAAATTACGCACAAAACCAGCCCCAATCAAAGCGCTAAGCCCGGTGCCTTTAAATATGCCTTTTTCTTCTTCTGGCCTTTCTCCTCGCGCAAAAATAAAGGTAAGCGGCTTATCAATAAGTTCCTCTTTTTTATACCCTATAAGCTCAAGCGTAGCTTGACTAATGGTTTTTATCTTACCCTTTGAATCAACAGCAATCAAGGTCTCAATCATCGGCTTAATCATATGGTCTGCATACTCTCTCGACTCGGCTAATTTTTGCTCTCTTTGCCTTCTTAAAATTATTATCCTACTTACAATTAACCCCATAACCATAGTTAAGGTTATAGAAATAGAGCTGGCTAACCAAAAATAACCCCTTGCCATCTTAAAGGCAGGGATAATAGAGGCAGGAGGAATTATCCTTAAGCCCTCCAAAATAATTAAACCAGTATAGGAGCTAAAATAAACCGCTAACAAGATATTGATCTTTTTTAAAGAAAATCTTCTGCTGGCTGTAATAACAGGGATAAGATACACAAAGGCAAGCGAGGCTTTTAGGTCTCCGACATAATGCAGTATAACAGCAAGCATAATAGCATCAAAAACACAAAACCTTAAAAACCTCCAGTCAACCCATTCGGCCATATTAATATTTTTAAATATTTTCATTTGAAAAACCATAAGTTTAAATAACAGTTCAGCGCTTAAAAGTAACTCGTCGGGAATTTGTCATTGTCCGGCTTGACCGGACAACCCAGAGATATGTTACATGGATTCCCGCTTTCGCGGGAATGACAAACGTTTAATAGCTAAACTATTACAATTTTAAGCACCCCTATACTCAGACAGTCTCTTTATGCGTTTAAGCATATTAGGGTGAGTGCTTAAGAGTTCCATTGCCTTATCTGCGAAACCTAATTGTATTCTTCGCGTTCTTAGACGTTCTAATTCCAGCGCATCCAGAGTGCCGCTTCTATCTAAATCAAGCTGGCTTAATTCCCTGATATCGCTAATAGCCTTGGAAGGATCATTCACAAAAAAAGCCTTAATACCCTCCACCTCTTTTAAGGATTCCTTGTTTAATCTAGCTGAGCCATACGCAAGTTTATACAGGCTTGAGGCTAAGCTTGCGGGTTTATTGCCTAAGGACACAGAACCCTTATCTGCAAAATACTCTCTAATTCTTGAGGCATAAAGCACAAGCAGATTAGTCACAAAATAAAATAAAAATGCTGCCAGGCCAATAAGAACAGTATTTCCTCCTCTTTCATTGCGGCGCCTGCCTGAAAATAAAAAACTCCAGGCAAGGCGGTACATAATCATCGGAATTACTGAAAGAAACGTGATAAATAAAACATCCCTGTTTTTAAGGTGGCTTAATTCATGGCCTAAAACCGCTTTTAATTCCTCATCATTAAGTAATTTTAAAATCCCCTGAGTAACGCAAACCCTGCCGTCTCTCATCCCCCTGCCAAAAGCAAAAGCATTAGGAAGACTAACCTGCGATATACCTATGCGCGGCATTGGAATTTTTGCCCGCAGGCTCAAATTTTCTACCATCTGAAAAAGTTTAGGCTCATCTTCCTTCTTCACATATTTTACCTGCATAGTCCATTCTACAATCTTTGGCCCGAGCATGTACTGGATAAACATCATTACCAAAGATATAATCAGGTAAAAACTAAAATCCCCTACGCGCAAAAAAACGCTGCCAATCACTGTAATCAGCGCGTAAATAATTGCAAAAAGAATCGTTAATAACAACCACATCCTCAATTGCAAAGACCACATTTTATTACCTCCTTATTAATCATTCCGGCATCACTCGTGTCCAAATTAGACGTTACTTATCGACGCGAAATGTATTTTGAGATA
>JASEHM010000112.1 GCA_030018895.1 Candidatus Omnitrophota bacterium | reverse complement strand
TGAAAACGAGGGCGGGAATGACACCCTGATTTACTTCTGAACGTTGAACTGTTACGAATATAATATTTTTTCAAGTTTTGTTCAAGTTTTTTTTAAACATATTTTTAAACACATTTTTATCTCATCATCGGTTCCATTTTTAATGCTGGGTGCTGGTTTTCTTCTAAGAATTTTAAAAGCTCATCTGAACTCACAGCAGTTGTCTCATCCGCAATCTTATCTATTAAATCCGATTCACCTATTTCATTTGCGTGCCTTTTTAATTTATCTGCTAACGCATCTTTTAATTCCTTAGGCATCCAAACCAGCCGCTTTAAACCGCCTTCAGCAGAGATAAATTTTTTACTCAAGATATATAATTTGCCAATACCTAAAAATCCCGGGGTCTGCACCCCGCCGCCTACTGAGCCGGCAAGAGTAGTAAAGCTCATGCCGCAAGGAGTCATCCCGGAATAATCCCGATGCACAATCATCACCCCGTTTGCCTCAGGGATTATCGCCACAATACACTCAAAACAGCCGCAACTTGACTGCGGAGAATCCATTAATGAATACATGCTTACCTTTTCAATTGTCTTATTGGATTTTAATCTTACTGTCTCATTAACATTCTGCCACTGCCCCAATCTCTCATCCATGGCCTGGCCTTTTATTATTGGTTGATTTGGGCCGCTAGGCATAATTTCAAAAGATGCCCTGGCATCTAACCAGGAATATGCCCCGCATAAGCCTAAACGTTCAGGGGTAACAATGCAAACATGATTTGGAGCAAAGGATTGGCATAAAGAACAAGAATAATAGGTATCTACGCTTTCATCAGTCATACCGCTTAAACGCTCATCCCGTTCATCATATACCTTTTTTGCCTGAGGCAGTAATTTATCTACATCTATTTTCCGGGTATAAAGCCTTGCCTGCACCTTATCTACAATAGCGCTGTACTCCTGATGTAGCATTGCATGCAAAATTACACCAATGTGTTTTAGCCGAAAACCTTTATTAAACGTATTTATACTAATCCGTATCCAGTTCATATCACGCTGGCCAACATGCATAATACCAAAAGCGTAATTTATATAGCGGTGAATCTGGCGCTCTAAGATCGGCTCAAAATCTTTCTGCATCTTGCGGCCGGAAACCTCCACGATAATTGCCAAGGCAAAGGATTTACTGCCTTCTTCCAACTGGTCAATATCAGGGCCAATTAATTCAAACTTGCCGTCTTCAACTTCTTCTGATTTTTTCATAGTCAAATATTCAAAGGCACTGCTTGCCTTTCCGCCAAATTCAACCCACAACTGCTCCTTTTTTACCCTCTCACCCTCAAATGCCGCAGCATAAGGCATAGGTATAGGAATCGAACTAACCTTAACCTTTAAGCCTCGGACATCAATACAACGCGGGACAATCTTTTTATAATCAAGTTCTTTAACTAATGCCTCATAAACAGTAATCCCTGAAGGTTTTATCTGGGGAATATCAGTATCGGCAATTATAGGAAAACCCATATTAATTGCGCCTGCGCCTGTAGCATATTTTATATCATCAAGCTTTCCTAATGTTAAACCAAAGGCAAATACGCGTTCTTTTGTGTATAAAAGGCATTTTTGCGCATCGCCGGGTTTAAGCCCTCCAAATGTCAATGCAGAGCGGATTGCCCAATTCAAAGGATAAATCGCGGAAATAGTATCCCTGCCATAAGGGACAATATAATTATCCCAGCCCATCTGCACATTTTCTTCTATTAACTGGTCAATTATGGACCTATTGCCAGTTGAAGAGCCGACAAAAGTGAGGATATTTCTTTCCTGTAATTCCCGCACAATCTCAACTGCAGTTTTATTATCAGGCGCCGCGCCTAAAATAGCGGCAAAACCCGGCATACGGCCGTCTACTAATTGTATGCCTAATTGCCGCATAATCGTATCCGTAAAAAAACCTACGCAGTCTTTTTGCGGCTCCTGATTATAAAGATAACGCAGGGCAACAATAATTTCTTCGCAGAATAACGCAGCCATGCCAGAGTTTAAGGCATCCCCAAGATACGGAAGCCAGACCTTTTGCAAAGGTGCTTTTGCTAACAATGACTTTGCATGAACCAAAATAGGCAGGCAGTCTTTCAAGGTTTCAGTCTTTAGGCCTAAAAGGGCATTAGCCAGAGGCAGATAGAATGCGGTTTCCGGAAAACTTAACTTTGCATCCAAGCCTTTTTCTTTAATTGCCTTATTTAAAAAATCCTGCGCCTGAATAAAAATATCTCCTGCACCGTTTATAACCGCAGTTGCAACTTGCTTAGACATATATTTTCTCCCTTCGATGATCCATAATATCAGGAAACCCAAAATTTTCCTCAAGTAACTTATCCTTAAATGTTGAAACATCTATCTTCTCTCTAATTAATCTTAAATATAAACCGCTTTTATTTATATCTCCTATTAAAACCGCTCCTTTTAGGTAATTATCTTTTAAAATAAGTTTTTTATAAATATTGGCTTTGGGATCAATTATTTTAATCTCTTCATAATCAGCAGGATTGATAGACTTAAATATACCTAAAGAAATAGCAGGTAGGCCAAAAAATTCTAAAGAATTCATACTTAAAGAACCTTCATAAATAATATTCTCGCCAGTCATATTTGCTCCGGCAAGCCTGCCCTGCTCAATAGCAATTGGCCAGAGCGCATTCATAGAATACACCTCCAAGGCTGCGTCAAAACTTTCAGATACATCCCCGGCCGTATAAATATTAGGCATATTTGTCTGCATAAGATTATTAGCAATTATACCCTCATTTATCTTGATATCTGTATCCTTAATTAAATCTATGTTTGGCGAAACGCCTTTGCCTACAATAATTAAAGATGTGGCTTGCGCCTTGCCAGAATCTAATTTTACTGCTTTTATATCTCCATTGCCGATTACCTCTGCAACATCCCTGCCTAAAATTACTTCAATGCCATTTACCTCAAGCCTTTTCTGCACAAACTCAGCTCCTGTAAAATCTAATACCTGCGATAAGACCTGATTAGATTTAATAATAACCTTTACCTCAATATTTCTCTTTTTTAAAGCGCAGGCTGCTTTAAGTCCGATTAAACCGCCGCCTAAAACACAAACAGTTTTTGTTATTGGCAACACCTCTTCTATATCCTTAATGTCCTTAAGAGCACGAAAGCCGAATACGCCTCTTTTTTTAATGCCCGGCATAGTAGGAAATTTGGGGCTTGCGCCTGTGGCGATCAATAAGGCATCATAATTAATCTGAGTTTTATCCTCGCAAATAATGCGGTTCTTTTTAGGGTCAACGCGTGCGGCTTTTTTATTTAAGAGAAGCTCAATATTATTTTCTTTATAAAAAGCCTCTGGCCGGTATAAAATTTTATCTTTCCTTACATCCCCTGCTAAATAATAAGAGATAAGACAGCGGCAATAAGAATTATATTCTTCGTCTGAGATAATTATAACCTTAGATTCTTTATCTCTTTTTCTTATTGCCTCAACCGCAGCAATACCTGCCGCAGAATTACCGATAATTACAAATTGTTTCATAATACCTCGAAACCCATGTCCACCCCCGCGGTGCACGGCTCGTTATTTGGATTCCCGCTTTCGCGGGAATGACATATCAACAGGTTTTCCGTTCACTGACCGATTATAATGAAATAACCCCCGCTGGTAGTGGTATCTCTTCCTGCCAGATAATTGCGCTTGTTGGACAAGCCTTAATACAACTGGGTTCATCTTTGTCTTTACACTTATCGCAACGCAAGGGTATTTTAGTCTTTATGTTCACCCTAACAGCAGCATAAGGACAAGCCATCACGCACATCCAGCAGCCCACACAGCGCTTTTCATCATGAATAACCATGCCTTTTTCTTCATTATAAACTAAGGCATAAGCCATGCATGCATCCACGCATTTTGCATCTTTACAGTGCCGGCAGGAAACAGGATAATTTTTTCCTTTTGAACTCAGCACCTTTTTTCTAGGCAAGGATAAAACCTCTTCTCTGATTGCCTCAAATAAATTATTGCTTAAAGAATGCGCCAGGGCGCAGGCAATCTCGCAAGATTTACAACCTAAACATTTTTTGACGTCGTAATATAACTGTTTCATTGAAGTTACCTGTTAATCAGACTGTGTCATAATGACAAAAGCACCGTCATTGCGACACAGCCTGAATGTCAAATAACAAAGCACAAAATTCAAAATAATTCCAAACCATTGCTGTCCAAATTAGCTGATAGAGTGTCATTCCCGCAATCTTTAAGCGGGAA
>JASEHM010000111.1 GCA_030018895.1 Candidatus Omnitrophota bacterium | reverse complement strand
GCTCAAAATGCTTTCGCGTTTGAGCTTCGCAGGAGTTCTTCTTTCGCCTTCATCCCTGTGGCAAGCCACAGGGTATTCGGCGAAGAAGAATAACCCATGGAAAAGTTCAAAATAACATTTTATCCGGATAATAAAACCATAGAGGCAGAAAAAGGGAAAACTATTCTCTCCGCAGCTATCTCCGCAGGGGTTTATATTAATTCCAGCTGCGGCGGAGACGGAGTTTGCGGCCGCTGTAAAATAATTTTAAAAAAAGGACTGCTCCTCACTCAGCCAACAGGCAGAATAAGCTTAAAAGAAAGGGAAAAAGGATTTTATCTTGCCTGCTTAAGCACAGCGCAAAGTGATGTCCAAATAGAAATTCCTGAGGAATCCCGCCTAGACTTAGAAAAATTAACGCCTGAAGAGATAGACATAAGGCTAAAAGGGCTTTATTCAGAATCAGAGGAGATAGAATCGCCTAAAACCGCCTTAAATAAAGAAATTTGGACGCACTCGCCATTAGCTACAAAATTATATTTAGAGCTGCCAACCCCGACATTAGAAGACAAAATAAGCGATTTAGAAAGATTATACCGTCAAATTCATAAGCTCAATGATATACCGATTATGCAGACAGGCCTAACAAATATCAGGCGCTTAGGGGAATTATTGCGCTCCTCTGATTGGAAAATTACTGTTACCTTAGGCAAAAGAAACGGTACAACTGAAATTGTCCTCATTGAGCCGGGAAACACTTCTTTCAAAAATTTTGGTTTAGCATTTGATATCGGCACAACCACTATTTCCTGTCAATTAGTGGATTTAAATACTAAAAAAGTTTTAGGCACAAAAGCAGCCTACAATAAACAGGCAAGTTTTGGCAGCGATATTATTACCCGCATTATTTACGCACAAGAGGTAGACGGCCTTGAAAAATTACACCACGCAGTAATTGACGGAATGAATCAAATGACCCAGGAATTAATACACGAACACAAAATTGACCTTAATGATGTAAATTGTATTTTATGCGCCGGCAACACTACTATGGTTCATCTCCTGTTACGGGTTGAGCCTACATATATCAGAAGGGAGCCGTATGCGCCTGTAGCAAATTTTATCCCCACTATCCGCGCTGCTGAGGCAGGCATAAAAATAAACCCCCGCGGACTCCTATCCTGTGTCCCGGGGATATCCAGCTATGCAGGCGGAGATGTTACTGCAGGCGTTCTTTCCTGCGGCTTAGATAATGAAAAAGATTTGAGCATCCTGATTGATATTGGAACAAACGGAGAAATAGTTTTAGGTAATAGAGATTTTCTAATCTCTGCCTCTGCCTCTGCAGGGCCTGCTTTTGAAGGCTCAGGCCTAACTTGCGGCATGCGCTCAAGCGCAGGCGCAATCCAGAAAGTAAAGATTAACTCTGAAGATCTTCAGGTTACCTATAACAGTATTACTGCCCCGGGAGGGCTTAACATTAAACCACGCGGCATATGCGGCTCAGGATATATTGATATAATTAGCCAGATGTTTCGGGCAGGGTTATTAGATAAAAACGGCAGGATAAAGGCAATAAACCACAGGCGTATCCGCAATGGCGAATATGGAAAAGAGTTTATTTTGGCGTTTAAAGAAGAGGCAAGCTCTACTTCTGATATTGTGATTACTGAAGCAGATATTGAGAATATTAAGCGCTCAAAAGCAGCAATTTATTCAGCTGTTTCCAGTTTAGTAAACCATATGGCTTTAGATTTTTCTAAAATAAAAAAGATTTTTATTGCCGGCGGATTTGGCGCTTATATTAATATAGACAATGCGATAAGCATAGGCCTGCTTCCGGATTTAGAGAGAAGCAAATTTATTTTTGTAGGCAACAGTTCTCTATCAGGCAGCCGCGCCATACTCCTGTCATATGAGGCAATGAAAAAGGCCAATGAAATCGCTAAAAAAATAACTTATTTTGAATTATCCGTTGAACCGGGGTATATGGACGAATACATGGCAGCGTTATTTTTCCCGCATACGGATTTAACGTTGTTTTCAAGCGTGAAGTAAGCAGAGTCTTATATTGCTTTGTCTACTAAATAAGAATTGCTAAAACGCGAATAAACGCTTTAACGCGAATAAACGCTAATTTTAAACGAATAAACGCTAATTCGGATATTCGCGTTTATTCGTATTAAATCCGCGTTCTTTCGCGTCTTAAAATTCGCGTTAAAGCATTTATTCGGTTAAGTATCATGCCTTTATTTAATTGATAGGACCTTATATATTAAAATGGGTTATGTGATCGCATTAGCCGGTAAGGGCGGCACAGGCAAAACTACTATTGCCAGCCTTATAATTAGATTAATTAAAGAAAAAAAAATGGGCTCTATTTTGGCAATAGACGCTGATCCAAACAGTAACTTATCTGAAGCGCTAGCCGTAGAAACAAAGGAAACCATCGCAGATGTCCTTGATGAAATTACCAAAGATCCTGCTAAAATTCCTGTTAGTATGCCCAAAGACAGATTTATTGAATATAAAGTTTCAGGAGCAATACAAGAGGCAGATGGATTTGATATACTAACTATGGGCAGGCCTGAGGGCCAGGGCTGTTATTGCTATGTAAATAATGTCCTAAGGAATATTATGTCAAAACTTATTAAAGAGTACGACTATATTGTTATTGATAATGAGGCAGGATTAGAACATCTTTCCCGGCGCACTACAAGGAGCGCTGACAGCTTAATGGTTATTTCAGATGCGACTCTTGTAGGCCTTAAAGCAGCTAAAAGGATAAAAACAATATCCGAAGAATTAGGCATTAAAATTAAGAAAAATTTTCTGCTCATAAATTCTGCTGCTAAAGAAATAGAAAAAGAAAAATTGGCGTTAACCGGATTAGAATACCTTGGTTTTATACCTTTTGACCCTGAAATAGAAAAGGCTAGCCTCAACGGAAATTCCTTAATGGATTTAAAGGAAGATGCCTTAAGCATAAACGCGCTTCGCAATATTTTAGAAATAAAGCTCTAACAAAGAAATATGTCAATACCCTTAGTATTAGAAAAATACAGCGGCAAGATTAACACCCTAACCATTGGAACAGCCAAGAATGGAATAGAAGACAGGCCTTTTGTTATAAAGATTGGCGGCGAAGAATCCCTGCCGTTTTTGTTTCAGGAAGGCAGCCTGCCTAATAAGCCGGTAATCGCGCATGAAATTTGGGATATCGCGCCTTGTGATTGGCCAGAGGAATTAACGCGAGCATACGCTGATGTTTTAGGCAATCCTTTAGAATGGGCGCAAAAATGCATCAGGGAATATAAAGCAGAAATGCTCTGCATCCGGTTGCAAGGAGCGCATCCTGATTTTGGAAATAAAACTGCTCAAGAAGAAGCAAAACTAATCTCGCAATTATTAAAAACAATTGAAATACCCCTTATTATCATCGGCTGCCAGGATAATGATAAAGACAACTTAATCCTAGCTGCCTGCTCTGAAGCAGCTAAAGGCAGAAGATGTTTGATTGGAAACGCCTCTACAGATAACTATAAAACATTGACTGCTAGTGTCTTGGCAGACGGCCACAATATTATCGCTGAATCGCCCATTGATATAAATATTGCCAAACAATTAAATATTCTTATCTCTGATATGGGCTTAGGCCTAGACCGAATTGTTATAAATCCAACTGTAGGCGCCTTAGGCTATGGCCTGGAATACGCTTATTCAATAATGGAGCGCAGCCGTTTAGCAGCCTTATCAGGAGATAAGGCAATTGCCTCGCCATTTATCTGTTTTGTTGCCCAGGAATCCTGGAGGGCAAAAGAGGCAAAAGCCCTAGAGCAAGATTTTCCTTCCTGGGGCCCTGAGGTAGAACGCGGGATAATCTGGGAGATTATTACTGCTAGTGCGCTCCTGCAAGCAGGGGCTGATATTTTAGTAATGCGCCACCCCCTTGCCATAGAAAAAATAAATAACCATATAACGAATCTTATGAAAGTTAAGGCTGAATAAAGCTCCTCCCCCTTAAACAATCCAACCTAAATAAAAACTTGACAAAAGCCTTTTTATATGCTATATTTTAATTGAAGTTAAAGAAAGCGTTTTCTTTTCGGTTATATATGTCCTGAATATGGAGGTATTCAGGATTGTAATAAAAATATAAGCCGGATTGACAAAAAAGGGTCAGTCTGGCTTTCTATCTAATGGACTCTTAAAGAGTTTAATAATCAATTTTATAACCAGTAAACCGATGTACGCCGCGGAGGTGTACATAGGCGTACATTATAAAATAACCCAGTGTCCCGATTGAGTTGGAA
>JASEHM010000110.1 GCA_030018895.1 Candidatus Omnitrophota bacterium | reverse complement strand
CAAATAACAAATACCAAATGTCAAAACCTGTTTTGAATTTTGTCATTTGTCATTAAAATTGGAGTAACATTTATTACTGAGTCAATAGGCGCGAATGAATCCAAAATTAGCGTTTATTCATTCAAAATTCGCGTTTATTCGCGTTTTGTAGACAACATAACATAGCAATGAGTGGACGTATCCCAGAGAATATATTAGAAGATATTTTAAACCGGGTTAATATTGTCGAGATAATTTCAGAACATATTCCGCTTAAACGCGCAGGCAGGAATTTTAGGGCGCTTTGTCCGTTTCATCATGAGAAGACGCCGTCTTTTATGGTTTCACCTGAGCGCCAGATTTACCATTGTTTTGGCTGCCATGAGTCAGGAAATGTTTTTAAGTTTCTGATGAGTTATGAGCGGCTGGAGTTTCTTGAGGCAGTAGAATTCCTGGCAAGAAAAACTGGAGTGGCCTTGCCAAAATCGCAAGAAGCAAATTCTTACACTGACAACTCAACTACGCAGCTTTACAAAATAAATGAATTAGCCGGGTTTTTTTATGCAAATCTTCTGGATTCTCAAGAGGCCTTGGAGGCGAAAGATTACCTGCTAAAAAGAGGTCTAAAACAAGAATCCTTAAAATTTTTTAAAATAGGATATTCGCGCAATAATTGGGATTCTCTGATAAATTATTTTAAGGCAAAAAATATTGGGCTTAGCGTTTTAGAAAAAGCAGGCTTGATTATCCCTAAGAATAATGGCGGCTATTATGATAGATTTCGTAACCGCATAATCATTCCTATTTTTGACATAAAATCAAGGGTTATCGGCTTTGGCGCAAGGGTATTACCTAGCCTGAATACAGCTGAAAAGGACGATGCCCTGCCTAAATATATTAATTCTCCTGAAACATTTATTTATACCAAAGGCAGGAATCTCTTTGGCCTTAACTTTTCTAAAGATAGTATACGGGAAAAAGATTTTGTGGTTGTTGTGGAGGGATACCTAGATTTTATCCTTCCTTTTCAAGGGGGCATTAAAAATATAGTTGCCTCCCAGGGTACTGCCCTTACCCTTGAGCAGATAAGATTGATAAAAAGATACACCCATAATGTAGTAATGGTTTATGATCCTGATTCTGCTGGAGAAGCAGCTACATTAAGAAGCTTAGATACTTTTCTTGAGGAGGATATGGATGTTAAGGTTGCCTGTCTTGTGCAGGGTTTTGACCCGGATTTATATGTGCGTAAATACGGCATTGATAGTTTTAAGGAAAGAATAGAAAATGCTCAAAATCTGTTTGATTATAAACTGGGGATTTTGAAATCCCGTTACAATTTTAAGGAGATTGAGGGCAAAGCAAAAATTTCATCTCTAATGCTCGAAACTATTAATAAGTTTAAAAATGCCGTTTTAAAATCAGAATATATTAAAAAACTCAGTCAAAGCATGGATATAAAAGAAGAGGCGCTCTTAGAGGAAACAAAAAAGGTAAAAGGGGTTTTTGCTTCTAAGGATTATTTGGCCGGGGCTATTCCTAAAAAAATACCGGATGTGAATCCTACGGAAAAATTGTTAATTAAATTAATGCTGGAAGAGGCAACACTTATTCATCGCGTAAGAAAAAGTCTTGCGCCTGGCGATTTTCAGGATAAGAGAACAAGCAGAATTGTTTCAATAATGTTTGATTTGATTGAGCAGGGTAAGAGCGTAGAGCCGCATTTTTTAATGAATTCTTTTGCTGAAGATGATATCTCGCGAATTGTCTGTGAGTCAATGTTTTTGCCGGATAATTTTTCCGCTGAGCATAAAGAACAGGTAGTTGATGATTGTATACAACGTTTAAAAACCAAAAAGGCAAGCCTAAAGAGGCAAGAGCTTCATGAGCAGATAAAGGCTGCGCAGGCGTCATGCGATAAAGAGAGGCTTAATACGCTTATGGGTGAATTTCATTCCTTGATTAAGAAAAAATAGGAGGTAAAAACAAAATGAGAAAGAAAGATCTTATTAATAAGAATATAGAAAAAATTATAGCCTTGGGCAAGCAAAAAGGTTTTCTTACCTATGATGAGTTAAATTCCCTGCTTTCGGATGAATTGTCTTCTTCCGGGGAGATAGACCGCCTCTTTGAGCTCTTGGGTAATGAGGGCATACAAATTATTGCGGAGAAGGAAGAGAAAGAAATAGAAAAGCCTGTTGCTGCGACAGGAGAAGAAGCAGCAGCTGAACAGCCTAAAGATGAAGAAAAAAGTTTATCTTTGGATGACCCTGTGAAGATGTATCTTAAGCAGATGGGGTCTATATCCTTGCTTTCGCGGGAGGAAGAAATTGAGCTGGCAAAGAGGATAGAGGAGGCTGAAGAGAATTTTAAGCGGGCGATTTTAATGACAAAATTCGGCCGTAGGCATATTTTGGGCGTTGCTAATTCTGTTTTAGAAGGGAAGATAAACTTAGAAGAGATAACAAAAGAAGATATTAATGTTAAAAAGAGGAATACCATTGCCAGAATAAGAGGGATTGTTAGAAATCTAAAGCGTATTCGTAACAGCGAAAAATCCCTTAGTTTTTTATTGCAGTTAAATTTCATTACTTCGGTAACAGAGGAGGCTGTGCGTAAACTTAAAGCCCTATTAAAGGAATTGGATGCTATAGGCAGCAGAAAAAAAGATAACAATTTAAGAATACGCGTTATATTAAGGCAAATTGGCGAACCGCAGAAAGTGATTAAAGAGCAAATGAAATTAATAAAGTCCACGCATCTGAAATTCAGCCGCGCTAAGAAGAAATTGGCAGAAGCAAATTTGAGGCTTGTGGTTAGTATTGCCAAAAAATATACGCACAGGGGCCTTTCATTTCTGGATTTGATTCAGGAAGGGAATATCGGCCTTATGCGCGGCGTGGAAAAGTTTGAATATAAGAGAGGATATAAATTTTCTACTTACGCAACCTGGTGGATAAGACAGGCCATAACCCGTTCTATTGCTGATCAGGCGCGTACTATCAGGATTCCGGTCCATATGACTGAGACTATAAATAAGATTATAAGATTTTCCCGTGTCTTTGTTCAGGAAAACGGAAGGGAGCCTACGCCTGAGGAGATATCCCGCAGGATTGCGCTTCCGCAGGAAAAGATTAAGGGGATACTAAAAATCGCTCAGGAACCAATATCTTTACAGATGCCTGTAGGAGATGAGGGGGATACGCATTTTGGAGATTTTATTCAGGACAAAAAAGCGCTTTCTCCTGCGTCTGAGACCGTGCGCGGCATGTTAAGGGAGGAGATAAGCCATGCATTAGGTATGCTTACGGAAAGAGAAAAGAAAATATTGGTTTTGCGTTTTGGGATAAATGATGGCTCTCCAAGGACATTAGAAGAGGTAGGCGGTGTCTTTGATGTGACGCGTGAAAGGGTGCGCCAGATTGAGGCCAAGGCTTTAAAAAAACTTAGGCATCCTACGCGTTCAAAGAAACTGCGCGCATTTCTTGATATAACGCTTGCGCACCAAAGGGAATATTAGAGCAGAGTTAAGAATTAAGAGGGAAGATAAGGCAGAGTTAAGAATTAAGAGGGAAGATTGAAGAAGAAAAAAAAGGTAACAGTTCAGCTTCCGGAAGTTCTCGCCTCCCGTTTTTGTCATGCCCGTGAAAACGGGCATCCATTCTGTCATACCCTCTCTGGATTCCCGCTGGAGTTTACCCTCGTGAAAACGGGGGCGGGAATGACACCCTGATTTACTTCTGAACGCCGAACTGTTACAAAAAAAGAAGAAAAAAAGAAGAAAAGAAGAAAAGAAGAAAAGAAAAAGAAAAAAGAAAAAAGAAAAAGAAAAAAGAAAAAGAAAAAAGAAAAAGAAAAAAGAAGAGAGGAGTTGAGATGATAAAAACAGTTCAGTTGGGAAAAGAGATAGTAGTGACAGCAGTAAACAAAGTAGGCGTTTTAGCAGATATGTCTAAAATTATAACTGACCAGGGTATAAACATTAACGCAATTACAGGATGCGCAGTAAATAATTTTGCCGAGATTACGCTTTTAACCAATAATAATTCGCAGGCAGCTGATGCATTAAAAAAGGCAGGGTATGAGTCGTTAAAAGAGGAAGAGGTGGTAATAGTTGAGCTGGAGAATAAGCCGGGCGCCTTAAAACTGATTACTGCAGATTTAGCTGCTCAGGCTATAGATATTAAGCATATTTACGGAACAGTTTGCAGCTGCCCTGCAAATTGTCCGGCAAAGATTGTGCTTTACACCAGCGATAATAAAAAAGCGCTGGCAGTATTAACCAGTTCAGTTCAAGTTGCTAATGCACAAAAGCATTAGTTTATAGTAAACGGTTGTAT
>JASEHM010000010.1 GCA_030018895.1 Candidatus Omnitrophota bacterium | reverse complement strand
TCGTTCGCTCCTCGCAATGACGAAAAACACGAATTGCGACACAGTCGCAATGACGTGAGAAATTATGCACACTGTTTAGCTAATTAACAGATTATGACCAAAAAACGTGTAGAGATAATTATCATAGGCGCATTAATCCTGATTTTTATTTTTACCTGGGGAAATACCTTTAAGATAATTAAAAAAAGGGCAGGCCCCACTTTTCCGCATTTTGCGGAATCCGCCGTAGGCGTGATTGGCGGGGTAAACCAGAAAGCTGCGCTTTTCCTGGATAAGCCAGCCATTGGAATTGGCGCTAGTAATAAACTAACAGGTTCGGATAATGCAAAGGCTGATTCTGTTTGGGGGAGATGCCCTTTTAGCGGAGAGACTTACTTTTGCGACGAAGAGGTGATTGGCTTAAGGCTTGTGGGTATAATTTGGGATAAAAAAGGTTCTCTGGCAATAATAAATAATGATATTGTAAAAATAGGTGATAAAATAGGAGCAGTTACTGTGGTTGATATAAAACAGGATAGAGTTATTTTAAATGACGGCTCCAGAAATATTGAGCTGATTTTAAGAGAGTAAGGATATTTGGCGGAGTAGCTCAGTCTGATAGAGCACGCGGCTCATACCCGCTTGGTCGGTGGTTTAAATCCACTCTCCGCCACCAAATTATGGATAAAAAGAAAATATTGATTATTGAGGATGAGAAGGATTTAATTGAAACTGTAACCTTGAGGCTTGAGGCTAATGATTATGAGGTTATTTCTGCAGGGGATGGCCTTGAAGGTTTAGACAAGGCAAAAAAAGAAAAACCAGATTTAATCATATTAGACCTGATGCTTCCTAAGATGGATGGTTACAAGGTTTGCCGGTTGTTAAAGTTTGACGAAAAATATAAAAAAATTCCGATTATTATTTTTACTGCCTGCGCCCATGAGGCAGATAAGAATATAGGTAAAGAAGTACGTGCTGACGGGTATATTACCAAACCTTTTGATGCCAAGGTGTTATTAGAGAAGATTAGTCAGTTGCTTGGCGGATGAAAGGAGCAATGATTATGAACGCAAATATAAATTTACTTATTTCCAAAGGCATAATTACGCAAGAGCAGGTTACTCAAGCTCAAAAGGAAGCAAATAGGCTGGGCATGCCTTTAGAAAAGGCCTTAGAACATTTAGGGTTTATTTCTGAGGCAGATATCTTAAAGACCTGGGCTGATTTTATTGGCGTTCCGTTTATGGATTTAACGGATTATTTGATTGACCCTGAGGTGATAAAGCTTATTCCGGAAGAATTGGCAAGGAAATTTAAGGCTCTGCCTCTATTTAAAATCGGCAATTCGCTTACCATAGCAATAGTAGATCCTCAGGATATTGTAGCGTTAGATGAAATAAGAAAAAAGAGCAATATGGCTGTGATTGAACCGGTATTAGCCTCTCAAGGGGCAATCGCAGGGGTTATTGACCAATATTACGGGGCAGTGGGAGACGTTAAAAGAATAACAGAAGACTTGACTGAAGAAAAATTAATTGCTCAGGCAAAGGGCGTTAAGGATTTAGCTGATATTGCTGAGGAGCCGCCGGTTATAAAATTGGTAAATCTGATTATTGTGCAGGCAGTTAGAGAGCGTTCAAGCGACATCCATATTGAGCCTAGTTTGGACAAGGTGCTTATTCGTTTTCGCATTGACGGGATTTTATATGAGGCTCAAATACTCCCTAAACATCTTCAGAGCGCATTTGCTTCACGTATTAAGGTAATGGCTGGGATGGATATAGCTGAGATACGTAAACCCCAGGACGGCCGGATCCAGATGAGAATAGAAAACAGGAATTTAGATTTGCGGGTTTCTTCTTTTCCCACGGTTTATGGAGAAAATATAGTTTTAAGAATTTTGGATAAGTCCAATGTCCTTTTAGGGTTGGTGGAATTAGGCTTTTCTAAAACAGACTTAAAGAACTTTGAAAAATTAATCCGCAGGCCAAATGGAATAATTTTAGTTACCGGGCCGACTGGTTCAGGCAAGACCACGACCCTTTATGCCGCTTTATCCTGTATAAACAGCATGGAAAAAAATATTATCACTATTGAGGATCCTGTAGAATACGAAATCCCTCTTATCCGTCAAACGCAGGTTAATCCGCTTGCAGGTATAACCTTTGCCACAGGACTGCGCAGTATTTTGCGCCAGGATCCGGATATAGTAATGGTGGGCGAGATCCGTGATAAAGAAACCGCTGAGATTGCTATTTCTGCGTCTTTAACCGGGCATTTGGTGTTTTCTACTCTGCATACTAATGACGCTGCCAGCTCTTTAACCCGGCTCCTGGATATGGGTATTGAGCCATTTTTAATTGCTACTTCGGTTATCGGAGTATTAAGCCAGAGATTAGTGCGGTTAATCTGCCCTAAATGCAAAGAAAGGTATGCGCCTTCTGTTGATATGCTGGCTGATTTAAAAATGAGCCGGGAAATAGAATTTTACCGGGGCAGGGGATGTACAAATTGCAAAAATACCGGATATCTGGGTCGCAGCGGTATCTTTGAGTTTTTAGTAATTAATGAGGAAATAAAGAGTATGATTATTGCTAAGGCATCAGGCTATGAAATTCAGAAGAAGGCAGTAGAGTTGGGGATGCGCACCTTATACGAGGATGCTTTAGAAAAAATCAGGACAGGCGCTGCAACAATAGATGAGGTATTGCGGGTGACAGAGGAGGTCTAAATATTATTATGAAAGTATTAATTGGGTTAACCTTTCCCGGGGATTTAAAGGATGAGTCTATAATTTGCTGCCTTTGTAAAAATTTTGACATTAACCTGAATATATTTGAGGCGTCGTTTTCTATGTATTCCGGTTGGTCTATACTTAGCGTAGAGGGAAGCGAAGAAGAATTAACAAGGGCCTTTGAGTATTTAAAAGGCAAGAATATAAATATTGAAAAAATCAAAGCCACGAAATGAAGATCTGTCTGCCTTAAGGCGCGGGGCGAAAGTATAAAGAAAAAGGCTAAAATGAATATCAAGAAATATAAACAAGAGGCTAAATTCCTGGCTTTCGTTATTCTTGCCGCTGCCCTTATTTTTTATTTTCAAAGATTTCTGCATATTGATACAGAGCTTATACAGAGGTCTTTACAAAGATTTCCTTTATTTTGCAGCGGTTTTTTATATATCGCCCTTTACGTTATTATTACTTTTTTCGTCTTTTTTTCCAAAGATATATTTTGGCTTATCGGTGCCCTTTTATTCGGCGCTCCTTTAAGCGCAGCTTTTATTTGTATAGCAGAAAGCATAAATGCGGCTATTTTGTTTTATCTTAGCCGCAATTTAGGCAGGGCGTATGTAGAAAAGTCATTAACCAAAAAATATGAGCGCCTGGATAAGGAATTAGGCGGGGTGAGTTTTTTCTGGCTTTTTATACTCAGGACAACGCCGCTTGTTCCTTATAGATTTATGGATTTGGCGAGCGGCCTTACCAGTATCCGTTTTAAAAAATATCTGGCAGCAGTAATCCTTGGTTCGCCGCTTAAGATATTCTGGATACAGTATATCCTTGCCGGTGTGGGGAAAAACGCATTGGCTGATCCACAGCAGATAGCAGAGTACTTTTTAAAGAATAAGGGATTGATGTTGTTTAGTTTTGTTTATGTTTTAATGGTAGTAATGGTGATTTTTAAAATAAGCGCTAATAGAAAAAGAGATAGGCTATAATGCTTTGTTTACTAAATAAGAATTGCTAAAACGCGAATAAACGCTTTAATGCGAATAAACGCTAATTTTGAACGAATAAACGCTTTAACGCAAATAAACGCTAATTCTGAACGAATAAACGCTAATTTGAATATTCGCGTTCATTCGTATTAAATTCGCGTTCTTTCGCGTTCTTTATTCGCGTTAAATATCATACATTTATTTAATTGATTGGACACTATTACACTGTGACACAAATTATTGACATTCTGTCATTCCCGCGAAAGCGGGAATCCAGAGTTCTGGATCGTCCGGTCAAGCCGGACGATGACATTAGAAATTAATGTTACAGGGTACTATAACGAAAGGAGCAGGCAAATGATAGGCGGTTTTTCAACTCCTAAAAAAGATAGGATGATAAAGGTTTCCGGCGGTAAATTAGTAAAAATAGGCCAGATCCTTGCAAGGGGCGTAGATACTTATAAGGCAGGCCTTAATGTGCAAGGCCCAGCTACTTTAACCGCTCTTTGCGCAGGCAAAGTTTATTTTACCAAAAAAAGAACCAGCCGTGGTAAAGTCCGTACATTTATAAATATCAAGCCTGAAAAAAATAACGTAGAATAAAAAGGACAGAATAAAGGGAACGGTTCTGTTTTATTCTAAAATAGCAGTAATAATTTTCGCTGCGCGAGCTGTTGCGCCTTTTTCGCCCAGTAAATCTCTTACCTGACTGAGGCCGGATTTAATGCGTTCTAATCTAACAGGATTTTTAAGGATTTCTAAAACAGTTTTTGCGATTTTTTTTGGGGATGCCTTGAATTGGATAAACTCAGGGCAAACTAATTTATCTGCTATAATATTAACCATTCCGATATAAGGGCATCTTACTTGAGGCCGGTAGAGAAGATAATTCAAGAGGCCCATCTTGTAAATTACTACAAAAGGTTTTTGCATAATTGCGGTTTCTAAGGTTGCGCTTCCTGAGCAGATGAGGCAGAAATCAGCAATATTTAAGCAATCCGTGGTAATTCCTTCAACAACCATTACGTTAATATTCAGGCCGCAAATATTGCGATTATAAATATCCCAGTCAATTAAAAGGGATTTTGCAATCACAAATTGCGCATCAGGGATTTCTTTGCTGATAAGGATGCTTGTCTTTAGCATTACAGGTAGGATTTTTTCTATTTCCTGTTTTCGTGAGCCTGGCAGTAAGGCAAAGGTAGTTTTGGTTTCAGAGAAGTTCAATTTATTGAATAATTCCTTTTTTGACATCGCGGGTTTGCAGGTATCTAGGAGGGGATGGCCTATGAGATTTGCGTTAATCCCGTATTTTTTGTAAAACTCTTCCTCAAATTTAAAAAATACAATTATTTTTGAAACATATTCTTTAATAGTTTTTACCCGGCCGCTCCTGGATGCCCAGACCTGCGGGCTGATATAATAGATAATAGGGATAGTTTTTTTTATTATTTTAGCAAGGCGAAGATTAAATCCGGAAAAATCCACCATAATTATTGCGCTAGGTTTTTCCTGTTTTATTTTTTCTAAGACCAGTTTTTTTAAGAAAAAAAATTGTGGTAGTTTTCGTAGGACATCAAAAAAACCCATTACTGCAATTGTCTTTATGTCGTAGAATACCTCTATGCCTGTTTGACGCAGGGCATCTCCGCCTACAGCTGTAATTCTTATTTGCGGGTTTATTTGTAGGATTTCCCGGGCGAGGTTTGCGGCATGCAGGTCACCGGAAGCTTCGCCGCAGATAATTAAGATATTTTTTTGCGGCATATTTGACGGCTGATCTTTAGCGCTATTGCCAGCGCCTCTCTGGCAACTTCTCCGGAAACCAGAGGTTCTTTTTTCCTGATACATGACTCAATGAAGGCCTTTAATTCTTTAATTAAAGGCTCTTCGCTTTCAATGGGCAGGTTTTCTTTTGCGATACCGCTGTCGGTCTTTTTGTATACGCTTGCCTTTGCCTCTTTGTAATTCAGGGATATATAAGTATTTTCCTGAAAGATTCTGATTTTACGCATAGCCTCATCTGAAACGCGGCTGGCAGTAAGGTTTGCCACGCAGCCGTTCTTAAAGGTGAGGCGCGCATTAGCGATATCTTCAAAACCAGTTAATACCGGCACACCTACTGATTCTATTTTTTTAACCCTGGAATTAAGCAGGCCTAAGACAATATCTATATCGTGAATCATCAGGTCCAAAACCACGCCTATGTCAATGGACCGGTTGGGAAAAGGGCTAAGTCGATGGCATTCAATAAATTTTGGCGCTTTTATATGCGAAAGAGCGGCGCTAAAAGCGGAATTAAACCGTTCAATATGGCCTACCTGCAGTATAAGTTTGTTTTTGCGGGCCAATTTTATCAGTGAATCCGCTTGTTTTAAGGTTGTGGTAAAAGGTTTCTCTACTAACACGTGGCGTTTGTGTTTTAGGAAATCAGAGGAGATTTTGTAATGCAGGTTTGTGGGTACGGCAATACTTACAGCATCAACTTTATCAAAAAGCTGTTTATAATCCGGATATCCACAGGTATTTAAGTTTTTTGATATTTCATTAAGCTGATGTTTATTTGTATCGCAGATGCCAACAAGGGAACAGTCTTCGAGTTCTTTATATATCCTGGCATGGATACTGCCTAAGCGGCCTGCGCCAATAACCGCAATTTTTAATTTTTGCATATGAAGCTCCTTCCCGCCATAGGCGGGGAGATTTTTTGGAGCGAAATACTGAGCCCCGCGCTTTAAAGCGGGGCGAATGTATAAAAATAATAGCAAAATCTCGACAAAAGTCAATTGTTATGATATATTAATATGCTAAGTACGATGTATGAAGTACGAATTACGAGCGATGCTATCACATTCGTGTCCAAATTAGACGTTACTTATCGACGCGAAATGTATTTTAAGATATCAAATTTGTCATACCCGCGAAAGCGGGTATCCAGATTTTTTCTCGTCGTGGATTCCCGCTTAAAGATTGCGGGAATGACACTTTAACAGCTAATTTGGACAGCAATGATGCTATCAATTAACGTAATGCTATGAGAGATTACCGCAGATTATTTAGTTTTGCCAGGCCCTATTACGGACTTTTGGTTTTATCCGGAATATTTATGGGTATTGTTACTTTATTAGATGTTTTCCGGCTAAGCGCGATTGTTCCCATAATAGACAGGGTTTTTACCAATAAATCTATTGTATTTGCCAACAATAAATACCCGGTATTTATTGAGAACATCCTGAATTATTTGAATGCGCTAAACCAGTTAAAAGTTTTGTATCTGATTCTTATTGTTATGCCCATAGCTCTTTGCGTCAGGGCATTTTTTGAGTTTTTACAGGCCTATATTATGTCTGGTGTCGGCCAAAAGGTGATCAGGGACGTAAAAGATCAAGTTTACGCCAAACTCCAGGTTCTTTCCCTTGACTATTTTATACAGAAAAGAAGCGGTGAATTAGTTTCGCGGGTTACCAATGACGTAAAATTGATAGAAAATGCCGTATCTTACGGCCTTGAGGATCTGATTTATCAGTCATTTCAGGTTATCTGTTTTGCTGTTTTAACCTTTTTTATTAATTGGAGGATGGCTTTGATTTCCTTGGTAATTCTGCCTATGGTGGCTGTTCCCGTGATTTTGGTTGGTAGGATTCTACGGAAATTAAGTAAAAGATCGCAGGAGAAGATGGCGGATATAAATTCACTTTTAGTTGAAACCTTCCTTGGCAGCCGTATTGTGCGGGCATTCTGCGCTGAAGAAAGAGAGGCATTAAAGTTTAAAAAACAAAATCAGGATTATTATAAAATTGCTATGAAATCCATAAAAAGGACGCTTTTGTTAGGTATTACCACAGAATTAACCGGTGTGGCCATGGCCCTTTTTATTATATTCTATGCCGGCAGGCAGGTGATAGAAGGAGGAATTTCTTTTGGTACCTTTACTTTATTTATGGCAACACTTCTTTCGTTGATTAAACCATTTAAGAAATTAAGCCAGGTTAATTCCATAATGCAGCAGGCAGTAGTTGCCTCAAACCGTATTTACGAAGTTTTAGATACTGTTCCTAGTGTAAAGGAAAAACCAGGCGCCTTGCAATCTGTTAGTTTTAAGGAAAGCATTAGATTTGAAAATGTTTGGTTTGATTATACGGGTCAATTAATCCTAAAAGATATAAATTTAGAGGTGAAAAAAGGCCAGATGATAGCTGTTGTTGGGCCAAGCGGCGCAGGAAAGACCACGCTTTTAGATTTAATCCCCAGGTTTTATGACCCTAGAAAAGGAAAGATTTGTATTGACGGAGTGGATATAACAGAGATGGGCATTAGGGCTCTACGCAGCCTAATCGGGATTGTTACGCAGGAGACAATCCTTTTCAATGATACTATAAAAGCAAATATTGCTTATGGTTCACCTTATGCTAGTGATAAAGAAATAACTCAGGCAGCAGCTCAGGCGCATGCTGATGAGTTTATCAGGAATTTTCCTTTAGGGTATAATACAGTTATCGGCGATAGGGGGACGAAACTTTCCGGAGGAGAACGTCAAAGGCTTGCTATTGCCAGGGCGCTGTTAAAGAATCCTGCGATTTTAATCTTAGATGAGGCAACCTCTCAGTTAGATTCTGAGGCAGAGCGTATTGTGCAGGATGCTTTAGATAAGCTTATTCAGGGCAGGACTGTTTTCGTAATTGCGCATAGGCTTTCTACGGTGCGTAGCGCTCATAAGATAATAATCTTGGACAAAGGCGCGATTGTACAGCAGGGGACACATAGCCATCTTATAGAAAAAGACGGTTTATACAGGCGCCTGTATGAGATGCAGGAAATGTAATGCGTCAGTAAACGGGAGGGAATGATGTCATGCCCGCCCCCGTTTTCATGAGGGTAAACTCCAGCGGGTATCCAGTCACCGACGGACACTTAGATTTCCGCTTTCGCGGGAATGATATGTGCCCCCAATAAGTGACGCATTACCAGGAAATAGAGAAATAAATTGCGTAAAAACGAAGTTTATGGTATATTTAAAAGCTGATTTGTGATAATATTGTAAATCATTGCTGTCCAAATTAGCTGTTAGAGTGTCATTCCCGCAATCTTTAAGCGGGAATCCACGACGAGAAAAAATCTGGATACCCGCTTTCGCGGGTATGACAAATTTGATATCTCAAAATACATTTCGCGTCGATAAGTAACGTTTAATTTGGACACGAGTGATTGTAAAATTGAAACATAAAATAGTATGTTGCTAAAACAGTTAATGCTGAAAACCCTTTTTTAAGTTAACAGAAGGTTTTTTCAGTGTTAATTGAAACATATTATACGAGAGGAGACAAAATGCCTTCAGAATTAATTAAACAATTGTTGGAAGCAGGGGTACATTTTGGGCACCAGACAAAACGTTGGAATCCTAAAATGGAGAAGTACATTTTTGGGGCAAGAAACGGTATCTATATCATTGATTTGGAAAAAACCGAGGAGTGCATTAACCGTGCCAGGGATTTTCTTATGGACATAACCTCTAAGAGCGAGTTTGTGCTTTTTGTGGGCACAAAAAAACAGGCACAGGAGGCAGTTTATCAGGAAGCTGTCCGCTGCGGTATGTATTACGTAACTGAGCGCTGGCCAGGCGGGCTCCTGACTAATTTTGCCACTATAAAAAAGAGCATAAACCGTTTAAAAGAGATAGAAAAAATGAAGGAAGACGGGGCATTTCAAAAGTTTACCAAAAAAGAGCAGGCAGGCCTTCAGAAAGAATTGGATAAGTTAAATAAAAATTTTTCCGGTATAGTTAAAATGGAGCGTATGCCTAAGGCCATTTTTATCGTGGATATCAAGAAAGAGGATACGGCAGTCCGTGAGGCAAATAGGTTATCTATACCAATTATTGGATTGATTGATACCAACTCCAATCCGGATATGGTTAGTTATCCTATTCCTGGAAATGATGATGCGTCTAAATCCATACGTTTGATTATAAGCATTATTGCTGATACGGTAATTGAGGGGAGAAAGAAATTCCTTTCATATCTTTCCGGAGAAGGAGTGGTTGTTAAAGAGAAGGAAGAGGAAAAGCCGCAGGAATTGCCTGTTTTGGTTGACGAAGAATTAAAGATAAAAGAAATTGAGGAATTGGTAGAATCAGAAGAACCTTCTGATAAAGAGGGAAAGCCGGCAAAAAAGGCCCGTGTAGAGGAGAAGCCCAGGTTTCATAGGAAGTAGAAAGTCAAGATAGGAGAACAAGATGACAATAACCGTTGAAACAATTAAAGAATTAAGAAGCCTAACCTGCGCAAGTATTGCGCATTGTAAAAAAGCCCTTGAGGAGTCAGGAGGAGATATTAAGAAGGCAGTCGTGTTTTTACGCAAACACGGCCTTGAGATAGCGGCAAAAAGGGGTGAGCGTTCTGCCAAAGAAGGAAGGATAGACTTTTATATACATATCGGACATAAGATAGGCGTGCTTTTAGAGGTTAATTGTGAGTCTGATTTTGTGGCGCGCAATAGTGATTTTACGCAATTCACCAAGGATATCTGTATGCAGATAGCTGCTTCAGTTCCGTTGTATATCAAAAAAGAGGATGTGCCGCAGGAGGTTGTTGAACATGAGAAGGATAAGGATGAATTTTACAAGAACCATTGCCTCTTAGAGCAGCCATTTGTTAAGGACCCTAGTATTACTATAAAGGATTATTTAAACAGTATTGTGGTAAAAATCGGTGAAAATGTTGTTATCCGAAGATTTGTGCGATATAAGGTCGGTGAGTAAAGACACGAATTAACACGAATAAGAATCGAATTTACACGAATTAAAACCATGAGTTTATTCGTGAAAATTCGATGGTTTGACTTCGTTTCTCGACAAGCTCGGGACAAACCTTAAGCGAAGTCGAATGGATTCGCTCATCATCGATTCTGAGTCTAATCGAAGGGTTGAAAAAAATTCGTGGAAATTCGTGTTTAGGAAAAAGGAATGGAACAGCCTATCTACAAAAGGATAATCCTTAAATTAAGCGGTGAGGCGCTTGCAGGTAAAAAAGCCCATGGCATAGACCAGTCTGTTTTAATTTGTATCTGCCGTCAGATAAAAGAAATCAGGGATTTATCAGTAGATGTAGCAATTGTCTTAGGCGCAGGTAATATCTTCCGGGGCCAGGAAAATACCGGCTCGCGCGGCTTAGATTTGGACAGGTCAGTAGCGGATTATATGGGAATGCTAGCTACTGTTATAAACGGGCTTGCCCTGCAGGATACCTTAGAAAGGCTGGGCCAGCCTACACGCGTAATGACTGCCATAGAAATGCAGAAAGTGGCTGAGCCTTACATTAAAAGAAGGGCAATAAGGCATTTAGAAAAAGGCAGGGTGGTTATATTTGTGGCAGGGACAGGGAATCCTTATTTTACTACAGATACTGCCTCGGCATTGCGGGCCAAAGAAATAGATGCTGATGTGATTTTAAAGGCAACTAAGGTTGACGGCGTGTATTCAGCAGATCCTCTAAAGGTAAAAAGTGCGAAGAAGATTAATCAGTTGAAACATATAGATGTATTAAAAAAGGGCCTTAAGGTTATGGACGCCACTGCCATAAGTTTGTGCATGGATAATAAATTGCCCATTGTAGTTTTTAATTTGACCCGGGAAGGGAATATCAAACGTGTTGTTTTAGGCGAAAAGATAGGAACTATTGTCAAATGAAACTTTTCTCCGCTCATAAGCAGACTGTGTCATAATGACAAAAACATCGTCATTGCGAGCCCTGCAAGCCAGAAGGCAGTGGTTTGGCTTCCTTTAGCCA
>JASEHM010000109.1 GCA_030018895.1 Candidatus Omnitrophota bacterium | reverse complement strand
ATCGTCCGGTCAAGCCGGACGATGACATTAGAAATTAATGTTACAGTGTACTAGTTCTGTAGGCGCCAATTACAGGGAAGCAAATGATTCTATAACTAAGAAGGATTTTTACCATCGTATTGGGATATGCAGGAGAGAATCCAAGGAAAGTAAGTATTGGTTAGAATTATTATTACATTCTAACCAGAAGTTTTCTGATAAGATAGAACCCCTTATTGATGAAGCACTGCAGTTAGTTCGAATATTCGCCTCTATTGTCAAAAATAATTTATAGGTTTTGTCATTTAGTATTTATGCTTTGGTATTATTTTGAATTTTGTGCTTTGTGATTTGACATTAACATGTAACATTAATGTGAAGTAATTCGTAGAGACGAGCTTCTTTATAATATGCCCTTAACCTACAAAAATAAAAAAGTATTGATTACCGGCGGTCTGGGTTTTATTGGAAGCAACCTTGCTATTGCCTTAGTAAAGAAGGGCGCTAAGGTTACAATTATGGATAATATGCTTAAACGGCAAGGAGGAAACCTTTTTAATATCGGGCCTATTAAATCTCAAGTAAAGATTAGTTTTTCAGATATAAGGAATCCTAAGGCGGTTAAGGAACTTATTCCTGAAAAAGATTTTATATTTCATCTGGCTGGCCAGGTAAATCATGTGGACAGCATTAGAAATCCTTTGAAAGATTTAAGTATAAATGTTTTAGGCACGCTTGTAATCCTTGAAATCTGCAGGAAAATTAATAAGGACGCAAGGATTATTTTTTCCGGAACACGCGGCCAGTACGGCGAAAGCGTAAAATTACCCGTTAGTGAAAAGCATCCGATGAATCCTAAAGGGGTATACGCTATTACTAATCTTTGCGCCGAAAATTTAGTGATGGTTTACAATGATATTCATAAAATCGCTGCTGTTGCCTTAAGAATTACCAATACCTACGGAGCACGGCATCAGATGGCGCATGATGAATACGGGGTCTTGAATTGGTTTATCCGCAAGGCACTTGATAATAAAGAAATACCGGTTTTTGGGGATGGAAGGATTTTAAGGGATTTTTTGTATGTGGATGATTTAGTTGAGGCGATATCTTTAGCAGGCCTTACGGATAAGGCATATGGAGAAGTATTTAATGTAGGCTCAGGAAAACCTATAAGTTTTATTGATTTGGCTAAAAAAATTGTTCATTTTGCCAAGAGCGGAAGTGTCCAATTTACGCAGTTTTCTAAAGAAAGAAAAGAAATTGAGCCCGGCGATTATTATGCTGATATTTCTAAGATTAAAAAATTGGTCGGCTGGAAGCCAAAAACGAGTTTGGATGCCGGGATAAAAAAGACAATCGATTATTACCGTAAACACAAAAAACATTACTGGAAGAATGATTAAACGCGGTCAAAATAATATACACGTGAAAGTAAAATTAGGCAAAGGTTGTGCTATTGACAAGGCAGCACTTATTGGTGCAGTGCCGATTAGAAAAATTAAGAATTTGCATGTTGTTATAGGAAACAATGCTGTCTGCCTTTATGGGGGCATTGTATATCTAGGTACAAAGATAGGAGATAATTTAATCTTAGGCCACTATGCAATTATTCGCGAGGAGAATATTATAGGCGATAATTTTAAAATGTGGAGTAATTCTGTTATTGATTACGGTTGCGTCATAGGAGATAATGTTAAAGTTCATTCAAACTGCTATATTGCGCAATTTAGTCGAATAGAGAATAATTGTTTTATTGCTCCGGGCGTTGTATTAGCTAATGATAGACATCCAGGCTGTGTTTTTTCTCAAAAATGCCTTAAAGGAGTCGTCCTTAGAAAAAACGTGCAGGTAGGATGCAATGTTACTATCCTGCCGGGCGTGACTGTAGGCGAAGGCTCAATCATAGGCGCAGGCAGCGTGGTCGTAAAAGATGTCCCTGCGCTTAAGGTGATATGCGGCAATCCCGCTCGTGTTATTAAGAGGGTCAGCGATATACAGTGTTTATTGTTTCCAGGTCAGACATATATAACTCGTGTTCAAGATCATAAACAGGCAGTGTCCAGAAAATGCAGAACCAAGAAGATATAAAATTTTCATTTTCAATTCCAGTTTATAATTCTCAAAAGTATCTCTCCCGCTGTCTTAGAAGCATCAAATTACAGAGATATCCCGCAAGCCTTGTTGAGATTTTAGTCGTTGATGGTGGCTCAACTGATGAAACAATTAAGATTGCACAATCTTACGGCGTAAAAATTCTTTTTAACCATGAAAAGAGAATGGCAGAATATGGCACACAGTTAGCAGCCCTCAATGCTACAGGAGAGCTTTTTGTGGTTTTCGCTGCTGATAACGAATTAACCTGTGATGATTGGCTGTGGCAGGTTGCCGGAATTTTTCACAGCAATCCTAATCTATCCTGTCTCTGGGGAAAGATGGTTGCCTCTTGTGATGATCCTCCTATAATGGGTTATTACGAATTGATAAAGAGTGAGCCGCTGGCACACTTTTTAAACAGAAATTTGCAGTTTTACTTAAAAAGAGCTCAAGAAAGTAATTTTAACGGAGTGCATTACAAAGTTTTTAACGTTGATGTAAAGAAGCCGCTTTGCTGGGGAGCAAATGGTTTAGTGTACAGGCTTAAGGATATCCGGGACCTCTATGCAAAAGAAAAAGGATACATCGGAGACAATGAGCTTTTTCAACGTATGGTTAAAACAGGCGCAAACTATGTTGCATATTCTTTTGATTTGCATATCTACCATCACACTGTGAATTCTGTCATGGATTGGGTTAAAAAATGGAAAAGAAACTATACCCAGATTTTCTTAAAAACACACCACCAGCGCAGGATTGACTGGTTTTATTACGGAAATTTTAAGTTAAAGATGTTCCTTTGGTTGATTTACAGCCTTATTCCTATTTTCTCAGTTTTGCATTCAATTTATCTAATAATACGTGACAGGAATATTTATTGGATATATCATCCGCTGATGTGTTTTTTACAGACAGTAACGTATTTATATTGGACATTGGTTTTACCCGAAGGAAGAAAATCGTTAGTTGAGCATATATTTAAACGGGATTTGGCATGAGAATTGGTTTTCTGGCAGATGAATTGGCTCCGGGGAGCGCGCCGGTAATCATTGGGCATACCATAAGAGGTTTACGCGAACTTGGGCATGAGGCAGAATGCCTTTTAATAGTAAGAAAGCCTTATCTCAAACTTTATCCTGAAATATTTGATTATTATTTAAGGGGAGACGTGCCGATTAGATATATTCTGGATGAGCTGCCAAGTTTTTTCAGAAAATATAATTTTAAATTTCCCGGTTTTTCTTTTTTTTCAGGACATCATATTTCAAGCGGATTATTTGCGCCGTTAGTTTTTAAAAAGAATGAGTATGATATTATTATTGCAAATTGTCAATATACTTCGTTTATAGCGCGGCCGCTTTCAGTATTTAAAAAAATACCTTATCTTCAGCTTATTTGGGATCCTGCGCCTTATACATTTAAAAAAATTTATCTAAAAAGAAAGATGAGGTTTTTTTCCCCCATTCTTTATCCGTTAACCCTTTTATTAGATAAAATTGCCTATGGAGGATGCAAGGCAATTATTACCAGCGGAAGGCTGCATCACAATTATCTTAAAAGGATTACGAAGAAAAACCTTGAGATTTTATATCCTGGTTGTGTTCCGGTAGAGAAAATTCCGGCCTTTTCTTCAAGAAAAAATATTATTTTAACTTATGATCGCTGGGATATAGGCAATCTTCCAAATTTATATCTGGATGTTTTGGAAAGATTAAACAACCGTAATATAAAATTAGTTATCGGCGGTTTTTGGCATCCTATGAGCTTGAGGAGCTTTTTTGTGAAGGATGTAGAAAAAAGAAATTTATCAGCGCAGGTAGAACTCATAGGGCCGCTAGGCGAAGCTGAGATTAGAGAGTTGTGTTCAAGAGCAATGGTGCATGTACATCATAATGAAGAAGCGTTTGGGATGCAGTCGCTTGAGGCTGCTGCTTGCGGCTGCCCGATTATTATTCCTGCCGGCTCAGGAGTAACGGATTTATTCCGGCATGGTGTCCATGGCTTTTTCCCGCCGAAAGGCGACATAAAGGCGTTAACTGAATATGTAAGGATAATTTTTGAAAACCCGAGAAAATCAGAAGAAATGGGAAAAGCTGCATGGGAAATAGCGAAATTAAATACATGGGGCCATTATGTAAAGACCTTAGATGAAATTATAAGGAGGTGCGTAAATTGAGACAGATATCAAATATTGTAACAGTTCAGCGTTCAGAAGTAAATCAGGGTGTCATTCCCGCCCCCGTTT
>JASEHM010000108.1 GCA_030018895.1 Candidatus Omnitrophota bacterium | reverse complement strand
TTTACTATAAACTAATGCTTTTGTGCATTAGCAACTTGAACTGAACGGGTTCAACATAAAAGCTAATTTTGGGTGTCCAGTTGACGAAGTCAGGAGTTTGTAATTGCAATGCGGGTTTATTATTTGTCTAAATATATCTCAATTTTTTTGATGCAAGATGACCTTATCTGTTCTGCATAAGGGGAGGGAATGATATTTGAAAGGACTTCAATTGATTTTCCGTCTGAAGTATTAAAAATTATCTTCTTTGGCTTAACCCCATTCCTTCCAAAGGTATTTTCTCTTTTGGGGTTATGATAGATTACTAGTGTTTGCCTTAAGAAATTAAAACCATACATACCTTTTTTATCAAACAGCCAGCCCGGCAATATGGGCGAGAGACGAAGGTTTAATTCGTTTTTCTCATTTAAGAAGAAAGGTTTATTTCCCAGATTCATAGTCAGCCAGATCTGGATAAACTCTGCGGTTGAGCCTGAGAGCCGCGCCACAAAGCCATTTCCGTGCAAATTTTTATCAGGGAATTTAGAACTTACTAAAAATGAAGAATTTTCTAATATACTGCGGCCGTACCTTTCTGGTTTCTGAAAGGGGATAAAACAGTTTTTAAAATCTGCGTAAAACTCCTGATGCAGCCCGGCTTTAAGAAGTTCAAGGAGATATTTATATTCCATATGCAGCCAGATAGACTCATTTTCTAGCCAGCCAGGGCTAAAAATGCGGCACCTGCCGATTTCTTCCGGTTCTTTAAGCAGGGAAGAGGTTACTTTATACATCTTAAGTTTCTTATCAAAAAGTTCGCTTGATTTTGTTGCCTTATGAAGGCTGAGCGCCTCATTAGGGGTTTTAGCAAGTCTTAAGGCATGCATTTGCCCTTCTAAGAAAAGGGGGAGTTTTTTTTGAGAGAATTTAAGAGGCCTAATAAATCCAGCAGAATCCTGTTCTTTTAAAGGGGTATATTCAGTAACCTCATTTATAAAATAGGAATTATAAAGGCCGCTATCTTTATCATAGGCTTTTTCAATACTTAAATCTATTTTATTTTTTGTGTTTTCTAATATAGAAAGTAATTTAGCGGCTTCTAATTCTATCTCTTTTCCGCTTATTCCAAAACGCGTTTTTTCTCTGTAGGTTTCTTTGAGGGAATAACTCCTATCCCAGTATTGAAAATCCTTATCCGGTGAATTAGAGGTAAGGTATTCTTTAATTAAGGTATCTAGTTCAAAAAGAAATTCCAATACTTCTTGCGCGATGAGGGTTTTTTCTATTTTAATTTTTTCCAAGGCATCTTTTATAACAAGGATTAATCTTTTAAGCTCTAATGTCTCGCATAAAGAGGAACCAAACAGCGCCGGCAAGCCATTTAGGGAATCATACCAGTTTGGCTTATTAGCCTCCATTTCTATGCCTATACCGAATGGGTCAAGGGATGAGAGTTTGTTTACTAAGAGACAAAGCAGTTTATTAAGCAGGTTGGTTTGGTAGATATTGCCATTACCGTATTGTGTTCTTACTACATTGGGTAGAACAGGCCTTTTCCCGATTAACTCTGCTTTTGCATTATCTAAAGCAAGAGAACCTAATTGTTTAGGCAGGCCTTGATAAAGAAGATATTTTTCTTTTCTGGGCCTGACCGTTTCTGCGCCGTCAAAATAGGTAAAAGATTTATTTTCAAAAACTATTTCTTTTAGTTTTTCCGGATAGACGGTTAAATAGTTTTCCAGCAAATCCAGATTATACGCCCAATGGTCAGTCCAGAATCCTTCTTTATGCTCTGCCTCCTGGGTTTTTGCGCAGTGAGAGAGGAGAATGCTTAGGAATTCATCGTAAGTTTTTTTTAATTTAATTTTGTTTTCTTCAAAGAATAAAATCAGCTCTCCAGGGCTAAAAGGTTTTTTTAAAAACAGGCTTACCTTTGGGATTTCTTTTTCTTCTATAAGCTCTTTAAGGATTGCGTTAAGATAGGTTTCATCTTTTATTAGAAAATTCGCTCCTTTGATAATCAAAGGATTAAAACCGTCTAATTGCAGGAGACTTAAGAAAAAGACTAGATTATCCTCTTTTATATCAGGGTTAAACCAGATATCGCACCTGCGATTCTGGTTTATATCCCGGTAATTGCCGTTGCCTTGTGAAAAATATGTGGGTTGAATTACATATCTATTATAATCCCTTTCTAAGTCTCCGTGTTTTCTGGAGTAGAGATAAAATACAGAAGTAGATTTACCGAATTTGAAAATAACAGGGTAACCTCCGCGCATAATATTATCCAGATATGTCTGTTTAGCGTAAAGATTAAATTCAGTTGAACTGCTTAAGGTAGTTATATCAGCCTGGAGGCCTTCTATTACAGTTTTGTTTTCTTCCTGTTTTTTCTTAAGATAATTCGGAGAAATAAGTCTTTTTATAGAGAGGTTGAGTGTTTCTATGTTTTTTATGCAACCTGTTATGGATGAAAACGACTTTTCTTTTTTTTCTGCCAGGTCAAGATTAAGAAAGAGAAAGGCGCAAGGGGTTTTACTGCTAGTTATCTGATTTTGCGGGTATAGAAAATTTTTTTTGATGAGGAATTTCTGCGGCAGGGAAAAATCATTATTTTCTCCAAATACGCATGATGAGTCAACAATAGGTTTTATAATTTTAGGTTTTCCTGAAAATTGATGGAAGCCCAGGTAGAAATGCCCTTCTTTTATATGGATAATCTCAGGCCTGTCAGTTGGGTCAACGCTAAGATTGTAAAAAGGCACACCTTTGCGAAGATTCTTAACATGCATCCAGGCTTCAATAGTGCGGCTTAGTTGTTTTAAGAATAAGTTGTTTGTGCCAAAGGGCACGATCTTAGGCAGGCCGTCAATTACCTGCATGGATTTTGGTTTATGGCTTAAATTTGTAATGGTTACGATTCTAGCTAAGCCTGCGTATGAATCATTCGGGATATTAAAGTATTCTATCTTTACTTTTAGGCCTAAGGTCCGATTGGTTTCCTCAAGGCAAAGGCCGTAAGAAGTAATGCGCATTGAGTTTGTAGTATCAAAATCAAGGCTACTAAAGCCGTTATGGAACGGCTCATAAAGAATAGTATCTTTTTTTGAGATTAATTTTATAAAAGTGCGGAATCCGCATTGAGATACTGATTCCCAGGATTTATTCGCAGGCTGAAACTCTAAAATAGCGTGTCCTTTGCCTTTTGTTCCGAAACTGGATATTGCTTGAGCCCGGTTAACATAAAACACCCACATCGGTATTCCGTATTTTCCGGCGATTCCGGGAAAGAAATTAGCAAATGGCTTGGCATAATTATAATTCTCTATAACAAACTCAGCCTGTTCATTAAGATAATACCTAACCTTCTTTTCCTTTATTTTTCTATGCATAGTAAAGATATTCTACATACTTTAATACTTTTGTCTATAAAAATTTATTAACCTGTCAAACCAAAATAGAAATGTCGTATTTTCATACTTCAAATAGTAATAGTTCTTTTTCTTTTTGTTCATACTGTGGAAACTGTGGATTAATCTTAATCTTCTCCAGGGGTGATCCGCTGGAGGTGTATAGGCCTGCCTTGGCAAGCAGGGTTTTGGCTGATTTATCTTCTCTGGCCTTGTGGTTGTTAGCATCATCAATATAGCCCATAAACACGCATTTAGGCCCCCTACCTTCAAACCAGTCATGCTCTGAGCCATCCATCTGAACCATTTCGCCAAAGCGGTCTTTCCTCTGACACCACTGCCGGTGAGGCCTTTTCTTGCGCTGCTTATAGGGTATATTGGCTTTCAGAAGCCATAGGCGCAGTGTTTCATCGTTAAGCTTAATTTTGTTTATTTCAAAGAGCTTTTCTGAAGCAAGGGTAGGACCAAAATCAGGATATTTTTCTTTATAGAGTTTTAATACCTTGCTTTTTATCCTGACAGATAATGCCCTATTTGAATCCTGGCTTCTAGACTTATGAATTACACCGCTATCGCCTTCTCTCTTTACCCTGCTTACTATTCTACGTACTTGCCTTGAACATCTGCCTATAATATCTGCTGCTTCGGCTTGCGTAATTGTTTTATCCAACGCCTTACGTACTACATGCAATCGCTGTAATTCGCCTTGAGTCATACTGATAATGTCCTTTCCTGCCATAATGCCCTCCTTTTAAAGAGTGTATTATAGCACCTTTAGAATAGGACATTTCTAAATTGGTAGAATAGGACATTATCATATTGGGATGACAGATTTTATTTGCAATAAAGCGGATCGTATGTTAGCATAAATAATTAATGTCAGACGAAAAACCCTCAGCATTAACTTAATAACACTATCTTTTTCGGGTCATTCGTAAATAACTTGATAGTATTTGTATAACCCTTTGATAATCAT
>JASEHM010000107.1:2786-4378 GCA_030018895.1 Candidatus Omnitrophota bacterium | reverse complement strand
TTTTGACTGAGCTCTCCATTGGCGAAGAACCATTATCAAGACTACTTCCTCCGCAAAAGGCAGATAATTCTGCTAATTTTGCTAATTGCGGAGGCATTGCACCTGAATAATAGGTTTGCAATAAGATTTTAAAATCCAGATTCTGCCGCAAAATTGACTTTGCCAATTGCTTATATTCCCCTGCTCCTCCTTTTTCAAACTTGCTTAAACTAAGGTAGGTGTGCTGAAGAGAACTGTATACCATTGGGTTAAAAGGATTGATTTTCAATTCCTCTTTGTAGGCTTTAACCGCTGTTAGATAATAAATCTGGTCATCACTGGCAAGCTTAAAATATAAATCACCGAAATTTTGATAAAGAGTAAAAAGATTAGGATTAATGGAAAAAGCCTTAAAATAATAAAAATAGGCTTTTTCTATCTCTTTACCCAAAATAAAATAAACAACGCCAAGATTATTATAGGCTTCAGCACAATCTGGATCTACATCTACCTCAAAAGCTTTCCGATAAAAAACTTCTGCCTTCTTATACCTCAATAACGCCTGGTCAATCCTGCCTTTTTCTCCATCACCCTTAGCTAACAAATACCAGATAACCCCGCAATTATTATACACAGAAGCAAAGAGTGTCTTAGAATTCTTGCTTAATCTTAAAGTAAAATAAAGGGAATAGAGCTTCTCGGTTAATTGAGATTCCAATGATTTTGCTGATAAACCATCTATCTTTTTTCCTTGGTTAATGCTCCCTAAACAATTAACTGCCTCTTCCCAGTTAATCCAATAATTCTCTCTTAAAACCCAGCACTTACCGTCTTCTTTATAATAAGAGTCAAGATTTAATTCTAAGGCCTCCTGAGAGAGAAAATCTATAAGAAAAACCTGGTTGTCACTAAGATAAATGTAAGAAAGGATATATTCCGGAGCAACTGCTACTTTTACTTTCGCGATTAATATCCTTAAAAGGATATAGCCAAGAATAGGCAAGCCAGTATAAAAAAGAAGCCGCTTTTCCAGGCCATCTTTAATTTCTTCTTCATCAATAGCCTTAAAAATTTCCTCCCCTACAAGAGCAGTGATAAAAAGCTTAAGAATAGGATCTAAACCTCCTGTCTCGTATTTTCCAGCAACAAATAATATTAAATCTTTAGAAATCCTCTTTAAATCCGAGAGTTTTTTTTCTGCCAGAGCTTTTTGAAATTCAGTCTTTACCTTTGGTATTGATATATTTATCTCATCTAAAAACCACATCAGGGCTTCAACTATAAGAATCTTTGCTTTCTGCGAACAATCTAAAGGAAGAATCTCATTCAAAATATTCTCTAACTCTTCCTTAAGCGCAGAAGAAGAAAATAAAGCGTTACTTAGAGAATTTCTAACCGGATAGGTAAGTTTTGAATCATCAACGAAAGAATGGGAAATTAACAATGGGATGACAAGCAGAAAAGTAAGGTTCAATTTGCTTCCTGGAGGCGGGGCATTAGCTGCCAAACACAAACTGTTAATGAGTAAGGTATTCTTCTTTCCTTTTGGCTCTATCCACTTTAAATATGCCTTAAAATTAGCTTTTTCTTGCGGAGTTAAAATTAAATACCCG
>JASEHM010000107.1:0-2675 GCA_030018895.1 Candidatus Omnitrophota bacterium | reverse complement strand
TAAGCTAAAACAAAATCAATTAAATTCACGCATCCCCTTAATTTTTCTCCTTTGTCAAATATGGCCCAGATTGCTGCCCCTAACACCCCTAAATTAACAAAAAGCTGAATATTAAGGAAGACTGTCTTTTTTTCATCATTAATGCTGGCCAGCTGATTCCAAGCAACTATTTGAAATTCATATTCTTTCAATGCCTGCTTAGGCGAAGCCATAATCCTTAAGTAGTTAATGAAAAACTCAAATAATCCCTTAAAACAATGGCCTTTCCAGGTAAACGCTCTGTTAATTTTTACCCTGCTATTTATCACTTCTCCCTTTGCTACTATGACCGACTCTTGCGGCCCCTTAATTTGGAATAGATTTAATGGTGTCGTTTCTGCGGAATCTATTATGGGAGAAGAAGTTGCAAACAAATCCCTCACCAGCGAAGCGATAGTAATAGCGGTTAAGTCTTGTGTCCCCAGAATTCTACACAGATATACCGGCGAGGAAACCACAGAAGAGACCCTATCAGGCGCAATTTCCTGTATCATGGTTAAGTCCAACTCTAATTTCGTTCTATTCTTTTCATCGACTATATATTGGTTTATATGAAAGGCAAGTTCCTGAAATCCCATTGTAGGATCTATCTTTTCTAAAAGCTCATTTACATATAGCGGGTTTTTCTGTTTAAGTCTTTTAATTACCCTACGCACAGCTTGGTATTTTGAGGTACAAGTTAAATCATCTAAATCGGATTTCTTGCCAATCTTGTCCCAGGGCAACCTTTCAAAAAATCTACCTTTAAAAATTTTGCAATCATCTTCCGGAGTAAGCCGATGAGTAGCTCTCCCGGTAAGCCTGCGAGGTTTAGGCTGTTCAGGTAAGAAAAAACCCAAACTTTCTAGTTTATTTTTTAGTTTAGGCAATATCTGGTACCTAATAATTTGGGTAATGCGAGAAGTGGTAACTTTCATCTCTTTGGCTATTTCAGTTCGGATAAAACGCAGTTCTATCCCTTGATCAAAATAATTTTTATATAACCGCAAGACCTTTTTTTCTCTATTATCTAAAGGCAAGGAAGCCACCCATTCTTTGCCCTCTTCATTCTCAGCAGAGAATAATAGGCTATAAAGGGGGTCTTCTCCTTCTTCTTTTATTTGAGGAAAAAGTTCTTTTTCATTGATTCTAAACAGCCCATCTAAGCTATCCGAAAAAACTAATTTTTGATTATCCCTTATCTTTCTCAGCGACTTTTCTGATATGCCCATCATTTTCATAATTAATTCATCATCCGGAGGAGTTAAGTCCCGTTTAAAAGACTGCTCTAATTCTTTACATATTCTTGTATATTCTTTACTCTTTGATAGCTCCCCTCTGCTTAATCCTGATTCCTTCCTAAACTGATCAATTATATCTCCCCTTATTCTGTGTTCAAAAAAGGTAGAAAACAATATTCCTTCTCGGTAGTCAAACCTTAACATACAGTTTACGACCACCATCCTAGCGATATTAAGCCATTCATCCTTACTTTTAATACACATATACTCAATCTTATATTTTTCAAGAGTGCTAAAGGTTACTCTCTTTATCTTGTATTCATAATATTTTAGGATAACCTCTTTTATTCTTTCTTTATCATTTTGGAGCATAGAACCAGAAAGGGCACTAAAGAACAAAGCGGTCTCATCTAAGGTTAGGCCTCTTTTCCCTAACGAGATTACTGGGGTTGATTTTAATATCTCTTCTGCTAGACACTTGGCCTTTGAGAAAGAAAAAAGTTCTAAAAATTCGAACTCTTCTTCTGTCTCTTTAAAATTGTCGCTTCCTTCATATAATTTTCTTTTAATCGACACTTTGGAAGGAAGTTCGAGTTCATCCTTTTTTATGCCCAACCTCTCTAAGAGAACGTAGCCTCCCACTAAAAGAAATATTTCCTTGGTTTCCTTAAGATAGTTCATAATGATCGCGATTACACTTTCTCTAAGCCTCTGATCTTGCTCTAAAAGGTATTCTAAGCGAATAAGATACCTGCCTCTTTTATGAACATCTTTTTCTTCTTTAGCCAAATCAATAAGCACTTTCCCTGCTTCCTGAGGCCAGCGGTAGATATTTCCTTTGGCTTCATTCATCTCTTTGCTTTTCAATATCTCTTCTAATCTCTCCTTAGAAGGGGCATTACTAACAAAAATAGGGTTGCCGAGCTGAAAATTATCCCATAAGTTATCTGCAGCATTTTCATCTGTTTCAAAACCCATATTCTTTTTATACCAAATTAAGAGACTGCCTATCGATTTTTTAAATATAGGGTTACGCTTATTAAAATCTTTTAGGCGAAGTCGTTTTTTCCAGACAGGCGCTTTCTCTTTTACTATTAGCCAAAGCATCCTGACAAAAACCTCTTTGGTTTCATCCCGGATAAAATCCCATCTCCATTGTGCTCCCCATCCCAGTTCCCCGACATCCTCTATTCCCAACCACATCTTTATCTCTTCTTCTATCTTCTGTAGGACATTTTCCTCGTATCCTTTATCCCTGAATTCCTTCAAAAACGGATCTATATAAAACCCGTAATCGTCTGGATTTAATGATGTCGTTTCTGCGGAATCTATTATGGGAGAAGAAGTTGCAAACAAATCCTTCACCGGCGAGGCAATAGCAATAGCGGATGGCAAATCAGTATTCCGAATTAAGTC
>JASEHM010000106.1 GCA_030018895.1 Candidatus Omnitrophota bacterium | reverse complement strand
AGCGTAAGTAGAATAATATATGCTATTTTCAACCGGCTAAATTCCAAATGGCAAGCGAAACCTTTAAAAGAATTTACACAATTTATTTGACATTACCTTACACTTAGATTATTTTCCCTGACCAGAGTTCCTGTAGAAATACTTGCCATGGCCATATCATTATTTTTCCGTATACCCTTTTCTCTTTCTCATTACACACTACTATGGCTTTTTTGGGAGGACATGCCTCAATAAAAGCCTCTAAGGCGTTTATGTCTCTTGTATCTATACGGCTGGCTCCCTTTATTTCTATTGCAACCTCTCTATCTCCAAGCACAAAATCTACCTCAAGGCCGGTTTTTGTCCTCCAAAAATTTATAACAAAATCCTTGCTGGCATATGACCGAAAGGCAATTATTTCCATAAGTATGAAATGCTCAAATGCCTTCCCAAATTCAGGGCCCTTTTGTTCCCATATATTCCTTTTGATCAAATGCCCAGCAACACCTACATCAAACATATAATACTTAGGAGCTTTTGTTATTACCTGCCGCGACTGCCTTTTCTTAAAAGGTTCAACCCTTACAGCCAATAAGGTATCAATGAGGATCTGATAATATTCCTTAACTGTTTTAGCGTCTATGCCGCAGTCGCGCGCAATATTAGCATAATTGGTTATTTCTCCATGAGAATATCCAAAGGCATCAAAAAATCTTGAGAATGCCGGGATGTTACGCGTTAGGCCTTCTGCAAAAACCTCTTGGCGTAAATAATCCTGCACATAAGCTTCTAAAGATTTTTTAGAGTCTTCCCTATTCTGCAAATAATGCAGCGGTATCAAGCCCTGATTTAAAGCACGCAGCAAGTCTATCTCGCCTATTTCATAGCTGGTAAGCGGAAATAGTTCATAACGCCATGCCCTGCCTCCGAGTAAATTAGCATGCCCTCTTTTTAACTTTCTTGCGCTTGAACCGCAAAGTATAAAACGCAGGCCTTTATTTTCTATTAACCAGTGTACCTCATCCAGCACCTGAGGCACCTTTTGTACCTCATCAAGTATTATAGGTTCTTTAAGTAAGACTGCTCCTTTCGCCAACAGCTGCTCTCGTAAAAGTGACGGATTTTTAGACATTTCAAAAAATAAATCTGTCTTCAAAAAATCATACACAATACTGCTCGGGAAGGTTTCTTTTAAATATGTAGTTTTACCCGTTTTTCTGGCGCCCCATAAAAACGCGGATTGACTTTTAGGAAGCTTAATCCGCAATATCCGTTTAATAGTTTTCATTAAGATTACCCTCCATATTAGTATTACTATTATGGAGTATACTCTATTTTGGCTTCTGTGTCAAGAATTTTAGGTTCTTTCGTGTTTCTTATTACGAAAGAACCTTATTTTATAAACAACATCTCTCTGTATTTTGGCAGATCCCATATATCATCCGGAACTACACACTCCAATTCATCCACGTGCTTGCGGATATGCTCCATCAAAGGCTTCAATTCCTTAAAGTACGCCTCTGCCCGTTTCTCATTGCTTAACCCTTTGACCTCTGAAAGCAATTTATCCATTACGTTAATATTACGCCTAACGTAATATATCTTAGAAACTACTTCACTTAAATGCCCTTTCTTATCTTCTAATGCTACCGGATCTATTTTAAGCCCGGCGCTTTTTTCTAACTCTATAAGTTCATGCAGTGTGCGCGCAAGAAGTTTTTCATATTTATAACCCGCAGGGACTACTGAGGCATTCACCATTTCTCTTAAAGTATTGGCCTCAATTTCTAAGGTCAAGTTGTACATATGAACCCAGATATGGTAGCGGGCAGCCAGTTCTTCTTTGGAAAAAACTTTGTATTTCTCAAAGAGAGCGATATTCTTTTCTTTGGTCAAGGCCTCTAATGCTTCGTAGGTTGCTGCGACATTAGGTAAACCTCTTTTATTTGCCTCTTTCACCCATTCTTCGGAATAGTTATTGCCTTCGAAACGGATATCCTTAGTCTCTTTAGCAATTTTACTCACCACCTTTAAAACTTCAGAATTAAAATCTTTGCCTGTTCCTTTAACGGTCTTAATCTCATTAGTTACGTAATCTAAACTTTCCGCAATAATGCTATTTATAATAGTAATAGGCGTAGCAATATTCTGCGAAGAGCCAACAGCGCGGAATTCAAACTTTGAGCCGGTAAAGGCAAAGGTAGAGGTGCGGTTTCTATCTGTTGTGTCCTTATTAAACTTAGGCAGCCGGGCAATCCCTAAATCAATAATATCTCTTTTGGAAACCTTGGATTTAGCGCCTTTCTCAAGCATGTCTAAGATCGCGGTCAACTGCTCGCCGAGAAAAACACTGACAATCGCAGGCGGAGCCTCATTTGCGCCTAAACGGTGTTCATTACCGGCTAAGGCTATGCTGGCGCGCAAAAGATCAGCATGAATATAAACCGCGCGCAATACTGCCACCAGAATAATCAAAAACTGCAGATTTTCTTCCGGGGTCTCTCCCGGATTTAAGAGATTATTCCCCTTGTCATCTGAAAGCGACCAGTTTAGGTGCTTACCGCTTCCATTGATCCCGCCAAAAGGCTTTTCATGTAAAAGGCAGACTAAGCCATGCTTTAAGGCCACCTTCTTCATTAATTCCATCAGCAATTGATTGTGGTCGCAGGCAATATTAGAGTCTTCAAAAATAGGCGCAAACTCATACTGATGGGGCGCTACTTCATTGTGCCGAGTCATTACAGGAATTCCCAGCTTATATGCTTCTTGCGCAACCTCAAACATAAAATTAACTACCCGCTCTTTAATAGCGCCAAAATATTGGTCTTCTAACTGCTGGCCTTTAGGGCTCGGCGCGCCGATTAAAGTACGGCCGGACATAATCAGGTCCTGGCGCAGATTATAATAATTTTTATCAATCAGAAAATACTCCTGCTCAGGCCCGCAGGTAGAAAATACCTTTTTTACATCCTTATGGCCGAAAAGTTTTAATAACCCAGCTGCCGCCTTATTCAACGCCTCATCAGAACGCAGAAGCGGTAATTTCTTATCTAAGGCCTCCCCGTGATAAGAAATAAATATCGTAGGAATACAAAGTGTTTTTCCCAATGCACTTTCAATGATAAATGCCGGGCTTGTAGGATCCCAGGCAGTATAACCGCGCGCCTCAAAGGTGGCACGGATCCCGCCTGAAGGAAAGCTGGAGGCATCAGGCTCGCCCTGAATGAGCTTGCTTCCTGAAAATTTCTCAATCACCTTTCCCGGAGCAACTATAGAAATAAAACTATCGTGTTTTTCCGCAGTAAGGCCGGTCATCGGCTGGAACCAATGCGTATAATAAGTTGCGCCTTTTGAAAGGGCCCATTCCTTCATTGCATCCGCAACCTCATTCGCATGGTCAATAGTTATAATTTTCCCCTCAGACATCCATGCCTTAAAAGCCGTAAAAGTTGCTTTAGAGATACGCTTTTGCATTGTCCTCATGCTAAAGGTATTCTCGCCAAAATAACTGGAAACTTTCTCAGGAGAATTGATTTTGTCTAATTCTACAGCCTTAATCTTAAATAAAACCTCCTGCCTTATACCCATATTTTCCTCCTCAATTATATAAACAACAGTAATTTGTTAAAATTTATGGCTCTTTCGTGTTTAAGTAATTTTCTGGTTACTTTTATCTTATATCTTTTTCTTATTGCTTAAGTCTTTTTATTCCATTAATTCAATACCTGCTTGAATAAATTCCCTATCAAAAGCAAAGGCTTTCCCGATATTAAGATCTTTTATTATCGCGAAAGAGGTAACATCTGTAAAACTAAACATCTTATCTTCGTACTTTTGATAAAGCTCCCAGGCAGCTTGAAGATAGTTAGGACAGATATGAATGATCTTTATTATTTTACTGGTGAAGAGCGCCTCGCCCGCTAAGACAGATTGCTTATGACTGCTTCTGGCTAAAATAGTAGTGATAGTTTCGTCAACCACGTAATCCGAAGTATAAATAAGTGCTTTTGAGTTTTTAATCTCTTCAAAAATAGAAACTGCCTTTTTATGGTATTTATCATTTCCTACAAAAAGAGCCACCCAGCCACTAGTATCCACAAAGGCCTTTTCCATAAATTACCTCTCATACAAATAATGATCGTGGTTCACAGAAGCATCGGTTGCCGTGAGTTTGATTTTACCAATAGCCTTAGTAAGCGGATCGCCATCCCAATTAACGCTTTTTGTCTTCGTTTCCAAGAGGCATTGTATCGCCCTTCGGATTAATTCAGAAATAGCCAAATGTTCTCTTCTTGCCTCAAGTTTAAGTTGCTGCATTTGTTCTTCTTCAATATAAATTTGAGTCCGATGTAAATTACTCATTCTCTCACCTCTATTATACATTATACATTATACATTACATCTTGTCAAGAAGAAATTTTAGTTAGGGTGGGAATGATACCATAGATCATTACCCCCCTACTTATCAGACTGTGTCGCAATTCGTGTTTTTCGTCATTCAGACTGTGTCGCAATTCGTG
>JASEHM010000105.1 GCA_030018895.1 Candidatus Omnitrophota bacterium | reverse complement strand
GCGAGCAACCGTGGAGAGCGAAGCAACCTCAAAAACGTGATTGCTTCGTCGCTGTCGCTCCTCGCAATGACAAAATACTTCCAAACGCTGAACTGTTACCTTAATTCTGCTTTATTCTTAACTCTTAGTTCTTAGTTTTGATTTTTTATTACATTAATTTTTAAAAGGCGAAACCTCACAAGCAACCTTTAATAAATATTCTCTATAACCTGTATTTAAAGACTCTGCTAATTTTTTTAATTCTTCTTTTTTAATATAGCCCATCCTATAGGCTATCTCTTCAATACAGCCGATTTTCAGGCCTTGCCTTTCCTCAATTGTTTTTATAAACATTGACGCCTCAATTAAAGAATCATACGTGCCTGTATCAAGCCAGGCATAGCCGCGGTCCAATAACCTCACTTTAAGCTTCCCTTTTTTTAGGTACTCGTTATTAAGGCCTGTTATTTCTAATTCCCCTCTTTTAGAGGGAGTCAATTTTTTTACTATACTAAGCGCCTTATTATCGTAAAAATACAGCCCTGTTACCGCAAAATTTGATTTTGGTTTTTTGGGTTTTTCCTGAATAGAAACAGCCCTTAATCTGCTATTCAATTCAATAACCCCGTAGCGACATGGATCTTTTACATAATAGCCAAAAATCACCGCCCCATCTTTTAAAAAAATGTGTTCCCTTAAAAGATCCCCCAAATTATGGCCGTAAAATATATTGTCTCCCAGAATAAGACAGATACTATCCAAGCCTATAAAATCTTCTGCGATTATCAAAGACTCGGCAATACCTAAAGGCTTATCCTGCAGGCTATAAGAAATTTTAATCCCTATTTTCCGGCCATCCGCTAACAACTCTTTGAATCTAGGAAGATCCTGCGGGGTAGAGATTATCAGTATATCCTTGATATTGGCAAGCATTAGAACCGATAAGGGATAATAAATCATTGGCTTATCATACACCGGCAGGAGCTGTTTAGAAATAACCCTTGTAACAGGATAAAGCCGGGTAGCTTTTCCGCCTGCTAAAATTATGCCTTTCATAAATACCTCTCATTCATACTTCGTTGTTGTGCAATCGTACTTCGTATTTTTTTAAAATCCCATATATGCCCCAATACTTTTTTTGCCGCGCGAAAAAAATATTTCAAATCATCAGTATCGCGCAAAGAAAAGAGTTTCCGTAAAATAAACTCCGGATTAAAAGACATCCTATACATACCCTGAACCAACTCCATAACTTTTTCATCACTTATAAATGAGCTCATTATTGGCTGTTTCATATCATATTTATCCCAATCCAGGGTTTTAAGCAAACCATTTTCTTTACATTCCTTAAAAAGCAGGCTGCCCGGATAAGGAATAACTAAGGTTGCCTGCATAGTATAAGCATATCCTTTTCTAAGAAGCTGCCTGCCTAATTTCAAGGTATTTAAGGCATCTTCATATGTCTCCCATGGATAACCAAACATAATGGTAATATGCGGAAAAAGCCCTGTTTTCCTGGCAAGATAACAGCCTTTAAGAATATCCTCTATTTTTAAACCCTTATCTAATCTATCTAAAGTATCTTGATTGGCTGATTCCAATCCAAAAAGAAGCAGCCGAAAACCTGCCTTCTTCATCAAAGCAAAATCTTCCTGTTTGAGATTCCCAAAACGCATATTACAGTCTAAATATATTTTCTTATTATACCCCCTTTGTATCATACCGCAACAAAATTCCTTAAGCCAATCTCCAACCGGAAATGTCCCGGTATCATCCATAATCTCCCGCACATTATATTTTTCTATAAGCAGGCCTATTTCATCTAAAACATTTCCGACTTTACGGCTGCGAAATTGCGGATACAAAGTCGGCCAGCTGCAAAAGGTACAGGCATGATACCAACAATCCCTGCCGCTCATTATATAAGTGCCTGGGGTTCTTTTAAAATTCCCGTTTTTATAGGCATAGGATTGCCATTTGCTTAAAGTCCGATCAATAAAAGGTAAAGAATCCAGGTCGTGATTAAGTTGAAATTTTCCTGAATTCTTAATTTGGCCGTTTTCGCGATAATAGATGCCGGGCTCTAAGGCGCTTTGTATGTTCTTAAGTTCACACGTTTGTCCATTCCTGTGTTTATAATTTAGCGCATTACATAAATTCAAAAGCAGGAAATCATAGTCTCCTCCTGTTAAAACAAAATCTACGAGGCTATTTTGAAAGGATTCTTCTGGCAAGGCAGTAACATGGTCGCCAAATAAAACAGTCGTTAGCCGTTGGTTGTTAGCCTTCCCTAAGCAAGGCCGAAGGGTTGGTAACAGTTCAGCTTCAGGAAGTTCTCGCCTCCCGTTTTTGTCATGCCCGTGAAAACGGGCATCCATTCTGTCATACCCTCTCTGGATTCCCGCTTGCGCGGGAATGACACCCTGATTTACTTCTGAACGCTGAACTGTTACAAAGGTTGTTAGTTCTTTAATCTCATTAATAATTTTCCAGTGCTGTTTAATGACCGGTGTCTTAGTCTCAAAGGCAATCAGATCCGGTTTTTCTTTTTGGATAATTTCTATAAATTTATTATAAGAAATGTCCTCGGCAATGCAATCAAGCCAAATAACTTCATATCCTGCCTCCTGCAACAAGGCAGCGGCAGAAGCCGGCACAACCGGATAGATAAATGTCGGTTCCTGAAAATATTGAAATTGCCTATTTTGGGATAAAAGCGGTATCCCCTTAGCATTGCCGAGCGGCGGATATGCAATAATTATCTTCATCGCTTCTCTTCTTCCAACTTTAAAACCAGGAGCCCTTTTAAAAAATATATGCCATAAACAAGATGCGTAATAATTATGCCAAAGAATACAAACGGGATTAATCGTAATTTTCTTGAAAGACTGAACAAAAATACAATTATTATATATAACGATACAGCTGATAGATAAATATCCCTTACCTTACCAGAAAATAAAGAAACGATTAAACTTAAAAAAATTCCGCTTATCAAAATACTGGGAAGAAAATAAACAAATTTTAACGAAGTCTGCGGATACCTCTTTACAAAATATCCCCGATGAAGCGCATAATTAGCAATTTGGCGGATATGTGGCATAAAAAGCGGCCGGCGATGATGAAAAACTACGGCTTTTGGTTCGTATATTATTTTTTTGCCTAATTTTTGAACAATATCTAAACAAAGCTTTGTATCCTCTCCCGGCCAGAAATTAGTGTTAAAACCGCCTAACTCCTCAAAAACATTCTTACGGATTAAAAAGTTGCAGCTGGGAAGATCATCCACCTCAAGCCTTTTCTTTGGAGTATACCTATACACAAACCTTCCGCTTACCAAAATTGATGAATAAACCCTGCCGCTGGCAAACTGCCTTAAATTATCCTCTTTCGGAGTTACTCCTGGGCCGCCTACTGCTGCTATGTTTTTATCTGTAAAATGCGTAATTGCCTGTTTTAACCAGTCTCTGGCAGGATAGGCATCATCATCAAGAAAAGCAAAGATCTCTCCTTTGGCATATTTTAATGCTATATCCCTTTTTTGCGCCGGGCTCACCCCTCCGGTAGAAATAACCTGCAAATTGCATTTAGGAATGTACTCCTTAAACCCAAATGGCTCATCAGGAAAGATCAAAATCTCAAAATCCGGATAATCCAAATCCAGGCACTTAACGACGCATTCTTCTAAATTCCTGCTTTGAGTTTTTACGGCGATAATAATCGATACGGTCATAGTAGTTTAAAATATGCATCCTATAAAATATTGCCAAAGTATCTAAGATAATAGTAAGAATTGAATTAGCCCCAATCCTGCCATAACGCCTCTGGGTAGCAAGCGCTATAGGCGCTTCAGCAATACAATAACCTAAATGATGCGCGTTTACTAAAACCTCTAAATCAAAGGCAAATTTCTTTACTAAAACTCTCTTGAATACATCGCGCAGCACGCAAGCCTTAAACAATTTTAATCCTGTCTGCGTATCGTGGCAGGGAAGATTAAATAATAATTTCACTAATAAATAATAGCCGTAACTCATTACGCGCCTAAGAAAAGGATAATTTACTATGGAATTAGGATGCAGTTTTGAACCGATAACTATATCAGCATTATCTAAGCGCATAATATCAAAAAGGGTTTGAATCTGGTTAGGATGTAAATCCAGGTCAGCATCAAGAAAAACTACGTAATCGCCGCTCGCATAATGAAATGCTTTTTTGATTGCCCTGCCTTTGCCTAAATTGTATGGATTCTTCTTAACAATAATGTCTTTAGGATATTGCAGGCTGAGCCTTAGAGCCAACTCAAAGGTATTATCTGTTGAACCGTCGTCTATAACGATCAACTCCCAAAGACAGCCAAATTCCTTAAATGTGGAAATCGTCTCCTCAATACTTCTTATTATCCTACCTGCCTCATTATAAGCAGGCATAATTATGGAGACCTTTTCCTTTAGATTCCTCATAGAGATAATGCCTTCTTTCGTAACAGTTCAGCTTCCGGAAGTTCTCGCCTCCCGTTTTTGTCATGCCCGT
>JASEHM010000104.1 GCA_030018895.1 Candidatus Omnitrophota bacterium | reverse complement strand
GATTATTTAATTTGCGCCAGTTGGAATATGGGCAAAAATATCCCTAACACCATCAATCCGATAACTGCCCCCATAAAAATAAGCATTAAAGGCTCAAACATTGCGGTAAAACGCGTTAAAAATGTATCAATGTAATCCCGGTAAAATGAATTCAGCCGTTTAAACATATTAGAAAGCTCGCCTATCTCTTCGCCAATACCTATTAACTGGATAGCCATAGGATCAAAAAATCCGCTTTTCTGCAATGGCTCGCTTAAGGTTTTTCCCTCGCGCACACCCTCCTTTATCTTTTTAATAATTTCCCCTAAAATTAGATTACCTACACTGCGCTCTACTATCTCCAATGAATAAAGAATAGGAACCCCGCTTTCACTAAGAGTGGTCATCTCTGAAGTAAACCGCTCAACAGCTAAAACACGAAAAAACTCGCCAAAAACAGGCAGGCTTAATAAAAACCTTTCAAAAACCATCCTACCTTGTTTGGTCTTAAGGACTTTTTGCAAAAAGAAATAACCAACTATTAAACATCCGATTAACCAGCCGAAATACTTTGTTGTAATATTACTTATAACCACAATAATTTGCGTTAAAAAAGGCAGGGTTAAATTAAACTGTTTGAATAATTGCGTAAAAGTAGGAATAATCTTTACGTTTAAGATAAGGATTGCCCCTGTTCCGGCAAACGCAAGTATTGAAGGATACGCTAACGCTGAAATAATTTTCTTTTTAAATGCCGCACTTCTTTCTAAATAACTGGCTAATCGATCAAGAACCATGCCTAAGTTGCCTGAGGCTTCCCCGCTTTCTGCCAGATTAACCCACATCTCTGAAAACACCTTAGGGTGTTTTGACATTGCGCTATGAAAAGTTTCGCCCGCCTCCATTCTCTTCTGCAAATCACCTAAAGCATCATAAAAGCTCTTGCTAGGCACCTGCTCTTTTATTACCTGCACGCTTTTTAATATTGTAATGCCTGCGCCAAGAAGCGTGGCAAGCTGGCGGCAAAAAAGCACCCGATCATCATTGGTAATCCGGTTTCTCTTAAATACGCGTTTTGCCAAGTCAGGCGCAGAAGATAAAACGCTTTTTTCTTCCGAGGTAATAGTTATTACTAATAAATCCCTCGCCTGTAAACGGCTAGCAATCTCATCCTGACTAATACCCTCTTCAGTACCATTTACTTTTTCACCAAACTTATCTTTAGCTATATAGAAAAATTTTGGCATTTTTAATCAGCTCCCAGAGTAATAGCGATTGCATCCTCTAATGAAACCATGCCTTCTTCTGTCTTTTTTATCGCTGATTCATACAAGGTCTGCATACCACAGGAGCGGCTAACATCCCTTATTTCCTGAAAAGAGGCGTTCTGACTAATCAATCTTTTTATCTCTGTATTAGCAACCATTACTTCAGCAATACAAACCCTTCCCTTATACCCTAAATTACTGCATTTTGAACAGCCTTTGGCCCTGTAAATAAGGTCTGTCTTAAGATTAATCCTGCTTAATTGGTCTTTTGTCGGTTCATACGCTTCTTTACAATCCGGACAAAGCCTCCTTATTAACCTTTGCGCAATTACCAGCAATAAAGACGGCGCAAGTATGAAAGGTTCAATGCCTATATCTATAAGCCTGGTTGCTGCTGAAGGCGCATCATTAGTATGCAGGGTGCTTAATACTAAGTGGCCGGTAAGAGCAGAACGCGTGCATATCTGGGCTGTTTCTAAATCTCTCACCTCTCCTACCAGCATAATATCCGGATCCTGCCTTAAAAAACTGCGCAGGGCCGCGGCAAAAGTAAGCCCAATGTCTGGTTTTACCTGAACTTGATTTACCCCTTCTAGTCTATATTCAACCGGATCTTCTACTGTAATAATATTTTTCGCAGGGCTTTTTATCTCATTTAAAACAGCATACAACGTTGTGGTTTTTCCGCTTCCAGTTGGCCCAGTCACAAATACAAGGCCATAAGGCGCATTTATAGCATGGCGTATCTGCTCAAGCTGCTTAGAATCAAAACCCATTCGGCCTAAATCCAGAACTGACTCGCCTCTATCTAAAAGCCTTAAAACCGCCTTCTCGCCATAAATAGTCGGAATAATAGAAACCCTGATATCTATTGACCTGCCTTCAATTCTTACTGCTATTGCCCCGTCTTGCGGCAGGCGTTTTTCCGCAATATCCAATTTTGCCAATATTTTTATACGGGAAATAATCGGAAGATGCAAATGTTTTGCAGGCGGCGGTATTTCATACAATTTTCCATCAATACGGTATCTAAGCGAAATCTTATCCTTAAAGGGCTCAATATGTATGTCTGAGACGCGCTCATCAATCGCCTGACGGATAAACAAATCCACCAGCTTTATTACCGGAGCCTCTTCTGCCCGGGCAATTAATTTATCTAAACTTAATTCTTCACCCAGATCTTCTATAACTAAAACAGCAGAACCGCTTTCATAACTTGCATCTACTGCCTCTTTTAACATCTGGGATTTACCATAAAAAGACTCAATTGCCTTAAGAATATCCTGCCTTGTAGCAATTACAGTATTAATCTCGCAGGAGGTAAGCCTTCTTAAGCTGTCAATAAGGATAAGGTCTAAGGGATCAGCCATTGCTACGGTAAGCGACTTTAATGTGCGGGATAAAGGCAGGGCCGCATTTTTAAACGCAAAATCCTGGGGGATGAGCTGCTCCAAGCTTTGGTCCATTGCAGGCTTAAGCATTCCTGTGCCTAAAGAAAAATACGGGATATTTAGCTGCTTGCCAAGCACGCTAACCATCTGGTCCTCTTTAATCATCCCCAACTTTATCAGGACCTCTCCTAGCCTGCTTCCTTCTTTTTTTTGGGCATCAATTGCCTTTTCTAATTGGTTTTCAGTAATGAGCCCCTCTTTAAGAAAAAGCTCACCCAACTTTAAGTATTTATCTTTAGGCATGATTTAAAAATGTTGAAAGCGGGACTCCTCAGAACGCATGTGCCAAGAAGGAGTTTTTCAGTAGAAACTACTTATTTCTTTTCAAAGGCGCTCAGACTGGCAGCTATAATTGCTTTACGGTCAAACCCTGTGGCAGTTCCTTGTTCCCTAAGAGGTATACTCGCCTGTTGTTTTGTTTGGCTAGCTAAAACATCTTTTCCATTAATAATACGAGGCGTAATAAAAATCAATAATTCGCGCTCTTTATTGGGGCTTAAACTTTTATGCCTAAATAAACCGCCGATTAAAGGCAAATCGCCCAATAAAGGCAACTTTGTAACAATAGTTTCACGTTCATTGCGGATTAAACCACCAAGAACAACAGTTTCCTTATTCTGTACCTTAATTACTGTTTTTGTGCTTCGCTCCTCAGGATCCATATATTGATAATTAGTAGTGCCAACGCTAATGACATTACTAGGATTTGCTTCTGCAATCTTAGGATAAACAAATATAGTAATCTCATTTGTTTCAGTATTAATCTGCGGAGTAACACGCAAAATAATGCCCGTATCATACCTTTCTGGTTCCTCGGTAGTTGTGGTCGTTCCCTCTGTTGTTTGTATGGTTGTTTTAATGCCTATAAGCTCATTAGTAGCAAGCCTGATTTCAGCAGTTTCATTATTCAAGGTAAGAATTCTTGGCCTCGCTAAAAATTTTGTATCAGTCTGTGTCCTTAAAAAATCTAACTGCGCTTCATAAGGAACGATTTTGTTTATGTTCAGGGTTCCACGTTCTGTTGCTGCCCCTGTTAAGAAATTCTTACTCCAGCTCTTAAAAGGAAATCCTATGCTTCCACTTGCCCCTAATACGCTTGCCGTAAGCGGTGTCTGGCTAAATTTAATCCCCATTTTATCTACCACACTCTTACTTACATCCAGTATCTCTACCTCTAGAAGCACCTGCGGTACAGACACATCCAAAGCAGCTATTATCTCAGAAATAACCTTGATCTTATTAGGCGTATCAGTAACAATAAGGCTATTAGTGCGGAAATCCTCAATTAAGAAACCGTCTGGAGAAAGAAGTTTTTTTATTGTAGCGGTAATGCCTCCTTCCTGTTCTACTTGCCATTTAGCGCCGGTTGCTGCAGCTGTACCTTCACTTGCAGTAGTAGAACCTGTTGCAATAGTCTTTCCGCCTGTTTTAATCTCTGCTGCTGCGGTAAGATACTTAGACATCTCCTGCTTAAGGGAGGAAGAAGAAACTGTGGCATGTTTAAGGTAAAAAACCTTAGTAATAGTTTCTATTGTAAGCTTTCCCCAATCTTTAACCACAAAAATATTCGCTTCTTTATCCATTTCATAAGAAAGATTATTCGCCTTAAACAATTCTTCCATTGCCCTGTCTAAGGAGACATTATCCATGTATAAGGTGACAGTTCTGTCTTGCAGGGCCTCTGAGGCGATAAAATTCAGGCCTGACTGCATAGAAAAGGCCTTTAATATATCCTTTAGCTGCGCATCCTGAAAATCCAAAGAAATTCTTCTTTCCTGATGCACCTGCCCAGATGCTATCTGGGCACTGAGTTTAGAGAAAGACAGACA
>JASEHM010000103.1 GCA_030018895.1 Candidatus Omnitrophota bacterium | reverse complement strand
CCCTTTAAACTCCTTCCTTAAATTAATCAGGCCGTTAATTATATCCCCGATCTTTACATCCGGATGCGGCTGTTTGAGTTTAATAAAAATTTCAGGGCTTACTGTATCCAAAGAAGGAATGATTAAATCAGCCTCCAGCAAAGCCTGCCTTACCTCCATATTATTCAATAAAGACGCATTCGTGATTACTGCTATATTTAACCCCGTTATTTTCCGTATCTCTTTTATTGCATCCTGAATTTTTATATTTAGCGTTGGCTCTCCTAATCCGGATATGGTAATATAATTTAGGCCCTTGGCATTCTCTGTATTATTAACAAACCAGGATTTTAATTCATTGATTACCTCATCTATTTTCGCGTATTCTGACCTCTGATTTATTAGCTCTTTTGTCTTGCCTAATTGGCAATAAATACAGTCAAAATTACATACTTTATAAGGGCTAAGGCTTACCCCTAAAGATAAACCAAGCCTCCTTGACCTTACCGGGCCATATATATATCTCATAACAAAATACCCCACCTTCTTAAAGATATTTTTAAAACTTCAAAAAGGTGGGGCAGGTGATTGCAAAAACTATTTTATTTCTACTACACAGTTCTGGCTCCCAAAGGCATTAGTTTGGCAGCTGGTACAACTCGGATCATTCAACCAGGTTCCGTCTACAAAAAACTTATATTCATGCCTGCCTGATTCTAAGCTAATCTTTGTTGACCAGTTCCCTTTAGAATCCTTCTTGGTATTATTCGCCTTTGTATCCCAATTATTGAAACTCCCTGCTAAGCTTACGCATTTTGCCTGCGGTGCGTAGAGCTTAAATTCTACTGGTTTTGCTTTAATCATTTTTCTCCTCCTTTAATGAGCAGATGATTTACGCGGCCTTCGGTGGCGTAAATCATAGGCCGAAGGCCGTCTGCGAATTAAACCCTTGCAAAATATTTATTTTGTCAAGGGTCAATGCGTGAATTGAGTCCCGCCGTTTTTTGGACACCGCCGTTAGCGGGGCTAACGGAACATTATTATAATACTCTCAATGAGATTGCTGAAAAAAACCAAAAATAGGCAACAATCTTTTTTACCACAAATTCAAAAAAAAGCAAGAAAAAAATTAAAATGTAATGCGTCAGCGAATGGGGGGAAATAATGTCGTGCCCGCCCCCGTTTTCACGGGGCAAATTCCAGCGGGCATCCAATCACCGACAGACGATTGGATTCCCGCTTTCGCGGGAATGACATGTACCCCTGTTAAATGACACATTACAAAAAATTAAACTTGCCTTTTAGAATATTGTATCCTCCCTGGCAGAACCTACAGAAACTATGTTGATTTTAGCGCCTACTATGCCCTGAATCCTATCTAGATACGCCCTGGCATTCGGATGCAAATCCTGATAAACCTTTGGCCTAATTACGTAATTAGGCCAGCCGGGTATTTCTTTATATACGGGATTGGCGCTCTGCAAAACCTCTAAATCCTGGGGGAATTCCTTGAATTCCTTACCCTTATATTTATAGGCAACGCATATTTTTATCTTTTTTAATCCGTCCAAAACATCTAATTTCATTACTGCTAATTCCGAGATCCCATTTAACACTACTGCTTCCTTTACCATAAGACAATCAAACCAGCCGCATCTTCTAGGCCTGCCTGTGGTTGAGCCAAATTCATTTCCTTTTTCACGGATAAACCTGTTAAATCTTTCTGAAAATTCCGTAGGAAAAGGCCCTTCGCCAACCCTGGTAGTATATGCCTTTGCCACACCCACAACCTTGTTTATCTTTACTGCGGATACCCCTGTACCAATACAGGCGCCGCCTACAGTTGAAGAAGAGGATGTTACAAAAGGATATGTTCCAAAATCAATATCCAAAAATGTGCCTTGCGCGCCTTCAAAAAGAATGTCTTTCTTAAGTTCTATGGCCTTATTTAACAATGAGGAAACATTACAGATGTAACCTGAAAATATTTTACCGTAATTCAAATATTCTTTATAGATAGAAGCAAGGTTAAATCCCGGATGTTTATAGACTTTCTTAAAAATCTCGTTTTTTTCCTTTAAATTATCCGATAACTTTTCGCCAAAAACAACCGGATTTAAAAGATCAATCATTCTTATGCCGCAACGGGTAATCTTATCGGCATAGCACGGCCCAATACCTCTTCCGGTAGTTCCTATCTTATATTTTCTTTTTGTCTCACGAAGCTGGTCTAAGATCCTATGATACGGTAAAATCACGTGAGCAAGGGATGAAATCTTTAAACGACTACTGGCATTGATACCGGCTGACTTTAAATCACTTATCTCCTGAAACAGGACCTTTGGATCAATTACCGCGCCATTGCCTATACAGCAGATTTTTCCTTTGTGCAGTATCCCTGAAGGAATAAGATGGAATATATATTCTTTATTTCCAACCACTACTGTGTGCCCGGCGTTATTGCCTCCTTGAAAACGAACGACATAATCCGCCTCGCCAGATAAGATATCAATTATCTTACCCTTGCCTTCATCCCCCCATTGTGTGCCAACGATAACTGTATTCATAGTTCTGATTTACTGTTACAGTTCATAAATTATAAAAAGAGTGCCCCCGCCCTAAGGTATCGCAGTAACGAATCCTGTGCGCGCCTGAGTCTTTTGCCGCATTAGCAAACTCCATTAAATATTCTATCCTCGTGCGCGAGGCATCTTCAGCGTTTACGCCAATAGATTGAGCACCAACTTAACTGAACTAAACGAATTTATACATTATTTTTTTATTACCTTTCTCAACTCCTCTTTTGACGGCACAGCTTTTGTGGTAAATATTTCTTGATTATCTATTAGATACACCGGGCCGAACATAACTTTTAACTCTTTATTAAGGCTGATATTTTCTCTTAAAAGCGCACTTCCCTCACTGCCCCTTGAGCACATCTTTATCTTGCTTAGGTCACTGCCGGCGCCAGCGCAATCATCCCACCATGAACTTCTGGGATTTTGCGAACGGCAGCTTATATAATTCCAAAAATTCTGCGGATAATGTTTCTGAATACAAACTGCGCGCAGGCACTCTTCAACTTCCCCAACGCCTTCTGAAGCATCAAAACTACCTTCCTTTTCAACTGCCAGGAAATGAAGCTTAGGGTTAAATTCCCTTGTTATATTTAACAAGGCTACGGCATCCTTGTCAAATAAACTTATAAATAAATCTAATTTTTTATCTATTTTGGGCCGATTAATAAAATAGGCAATACCGCTAAATTCCGGCTTTAAGATGTAAAAATTATCTCCTGCCTCTAAATTACCTTTGATGAACTCAAAATTTTTCTCCTTTTCAACCTCTTTGCTTAGAAGATACGCAGGAAGATTCGCTAGAGAAAATTTCTTTATCAAATCATTTGCCTTGTTACCAGGATAATACTCGTATGAAACAGCTAATTTAGGAAAATCCCTTTTTAATAAATCAATTACTTTTTGCGTATCGCATGCCTTACACCTTTTCGCAGTTAAAATTAAAAGATTAACCTTATTTGATTCTTCAAATGAACACTGAGAATTTAATTTCCCAGGATTAAGACATACCCCGGTTAAGCTGTCTTTTCTACAATTACTATCCTGAAAGCAATGCGGCATAAAAGAAAAAGCCTCAGGATCATCCTGTATCTTATCTGAAAGGCGCAGCTCCTCTATCTTATGTCCTGTTATTTTATTATCCTTTAGAATAATAATTGCCTTACCTAATTTACGGCCCTGCCAGGAAGGCCTTAAAAACAACGTTTTACCTATTTGCCTATAAGATGCCCCTTCTTTTTCAGGAGAAAAGGCTGAAATAACAACATCTATGCCTTCCACATTACTAATCAGACTCTGCGCATCCTTCTCTTGCAGATAACTTAAAACCACAATAATATTTACCTTGTTTTTCCTTAACTCTTCAACTGATTTTTTAAGCGCGAGAGCCGGTTCAATAATCCGAAGGTTCTCCAACTTCTGCTTTGCAAAAGGATCAGTTAAGCCGATAATTCCAACCTTTATACCTGAAATTTCTTTTATAATAAACGGTTTGATAAAGGAAAAATCATCAAAAATATTGCAGGATAAAAAATTGAGATTTGTTTTACTGATATTTTCCTGAAAAAAACCCCTGCCAAAATTAAATTCATCGCTGCCGATATTTAAGGCATCATATCTCATCAATTCCATTGCCTTAAGATTAAGCAAAGCCCGCTGTTGGTCAAGCTCTGTATTCTGCGTCCACTCATCTAAAAGCCCGCCGGCGAAAAAGCCTCCTGCATCTAAAAGCAGTGCCTGAGGATGTGCTTTTCTAAGCTGTTTAACTAAACTCATCCTGCGAGCTATGCCGCCATCCTGTTCTTTAGGGCAGTTGCAGGGATAAAGCATAGCGTGGGTAGAACCGGTGTAAAGTATTGTGATTTCTTCGGCATAACAAGCCAACGTAAAACTAAAAACGAAAAGCAAAAAACCAAAACTTAAAAGTAGAAGTTTTAGTAACGGTTCAGCTTCCGGAAGTTCTCGCTTCCCGTTTTTGTCATGCCCGTGAAAACGGGC
>JASEHM010000102.1:2201-4582 GCA_030018895.1 Candidatus Omnitrophota bacterium | reverse complement strand
TTTCACGGGCATGACAAAAACGGGAGGCGAGAACTTTCGGAAGCTGAACTGTTACCCGATTTGTGGCTTTCGTTATGGCTTTGGCTAAAGGAAGCCAAACCATTGCCTTGCGGCTTAAAGGAAACGAAACCACTGCCTTTTGGCTTGTGTAAAAAAAATATATTGACTTCAGGAAACTTTACAGGTATAATTTCTACTAAGCAATTTCTTCAACAGGGCAGGATAGATAAAAAAGGTTATCTGCTTGACCCATTTATGAATAGATATGGCTATTCAGCGGATAAAGGAAGGGTTTATTCTATTACAAGAGGGTATGAGAAGTGGTGAAAGTAACATATACGAGATTACTATAATAATGTCCCGTTAGCCCCGCCAACGGCGGTGGCCAAAAAACGGCGGGACTCAATTCACGCATTGACTTACTCACACTTTGTGTTCGTAAGTCAAGCGTTCATTGAGGAGGAATTAAATGATAAAACGCAAATATCAGATTATTTTATTAAATTTATTTTTTTATTTTTCCGCATTAAGCGGAATCTCATTCTTGCCAAAAAATCTTGGTTTCTGTTATTTGGCCTTAGCCCAGGATGACAATAAGTCAAATCTTCTAACTAATCAAATTATAAAGACACAAGACAAGGCACAACTGCTTAAGGCTTTTTCAGAACTAAAGGATATATATTTTAAAGAAAATAAATACAACGAATTAATAGAATTACTAAAATCTTTGGGGCAGAAAGAAAAAAATCTAGCGCCTTTTATAAACTTTTATACTGCCTTAAGCCGTTACCAACAGCTTAAATACTTAGAAGAGGCACAGAAATGGGATGAATATTTTGAACAAGGCAATGCTTATAAGGAACAGCTCTTAAGTAGCTTAAAAGAGGCAATATCTTCCAGCCTAACGCAAGAGCCTGTTAATCTTTATTCCCGGTTCCTTCTCTGGCAATTCCATCAAGACCAGCAGGATACTTTTTGTGAAGGAGCGTTAGAAGAACTCTGGAACTCAGCCTTAGAATACGCAAAGGCCACTTCAGATATCCAACCCTTAAAAGAAACAGCAGATCAGTTTTTAAGTTATAATCTCAAACCAAAAGCCAGAGAGCTATATAGCATTTATGTAGAAAAATTATCCCAGGAAAAAATTAAAGACTCTGAGCTTAAAGAGATTGCCTTAAAGTTTTATAAAGAAGGAAATTCGGAATTAGCCTCAGCAGTATATGATGTTTACCTAAAAAGAGCTGAACAAGCCCTTTCTAAAGAAGAATTAGCAGTTGTTTTAACAGAAATTGCTAAGGCCTTTTTGGATTTAGACCGTCTTTATGCTGAAAAGATGTTTAAAAAAATAGAGGAAGCAGGCACAAAAAATGCCTTAACTGAAGAATTGACCCTTTTACGCGGCCTAAATTTAGAAAAGGCAGGAGAATATTCTCAAGCTAGGGATGTGTATTTAGATTTTATTGAACGTTTTCCTTCTGCAGCTTCTTCTGAAAAAGTGAATCTTAAGATAGGGATTACTTCTGCCTATATCCTGCGAGACATTCAAACAGCAAAAGATCATTTTAAAAAAATCGCCGCCTCAGAAACGATTAGTTCAGAGGTAATTTCCAGCCTTTATTATTTAGGGCTGCTTAACCAATGGGAAGGGGATTTAACAAAAGCAAAAGAATATTATAATTGTTTATTAGAAAAGGCTAAAGACGATTTCGCAGAAACAAAGGTATTAGCCGAAGAAAGGCTAAAGGAAATTAACGAAGAAAAAAATCTTGATTATAACCTAAAAACTTTTCTGGATGCCTGTCTAAAAGAAGAATCCGCAGCCCTTAAAATGGATAAGGCCCAAATCAACCCTTCTGTTTATAGCGCCAAAAAAGGAGAAGAAATCAATATTGCCCCTCTTGTTTTTACCGAACCTAGCGGCTGTCTGCAAGTAGAGATGCAATACCTCTGGTCAGGGCATACAGGAAAGACAAAACCTCTTACCACTATGCCTGCGTTTAACACATCTTATTCAGAAAAAGGGGTCAAAGAAATAAACCTGGTAGTGGTTTCTCCTTCCGGAATTATAGACAGAAGCATAATATTGATAGATATAGAATAATACATTCGCCCCGTGCTTTAAGGTAGAGCGAATGTATAAAAACAAGGCAGAGTTTAACCCAGAATTTACATTAGGATTTCGGTAAAATGTCTCTAACTCTTTGCCATGACTGCGTTCTGCTCGCAAAAGCGTCCTCGGCGTATTGCACTGAATACGCCTGCGGTTCTTTTGCTCGCAGGCCTTGTCCTGACAAAGATTTAAGCCATTTTCCTCGTGGCTTTCGTTAAAGGAAACGAAACCACTGCCTTTTGGCTTGAAACCTAATGCAAAATCTGGGTTC
>JASEHM010000102.1:0-2194 GCA_030018895.1 Candidatus Omnitrophota bacterium | reverse complement strand
CTCGTGGCTTTCGTTAAAGGAAACGAAACCACTGCCTTTTGGCTTGAAACCTAATACAAAATCTGGGTTTAATCAGGTTGGAAACTGTTTCTTAAGGCGCTCAAGGCGTTGTTTAATCTTTGCCTCGTAACCAATATCTGTAGGTTCGTAATATTTAACCTTTTTCCGGGTATATTTTTGTTTTACATAATGACCTTCGTAGTTATGGCTGTATTTATAATCTTTTCCATGGCCTAATATTTGGCCGTCTGCATGAGCATCCTTAAGATGATCCTGCACTTCCTGAACCTGCTGTTTTTCAATATCTTGATAAGCCTTATCAATAGCTAAATAACTGGCATTTGATTTTAGGGCACAGCTGACATAAATACATGCTTGCGCCAGAGGTATGCGCGCTTCAGGAAGTCCTACAAACTCTGAAATCTGTAAAGCTGCATTAGCTAAAACCAAAGCTAAAGGGTCAGCGTTTCCCACATCCTCTGCTGCCAGAATACAAATCCGACGGGCAATAAAGCGCGGGTCTTCTCCAGCATAAAGCATCTTTGCCATCCAGTATAAGGCTGCATCCGGATCAGAACCGCGCATTGACTTTATAAAAGCCGAAGCAGTATCATAATGGCCATCCTCATTGCGATCATAAAGCACGGCTTTCTTCTGAATGGAATCTTGCGCTGCCTCTAAATCAAAATTTATACTGCCATCCTTTAGTTTTGGGACAGTAACAGCCCCTATTTCTAAGGCATTAAGAGCGCGCCTGGCATCACCCTCGCATATCCTGGCTAAAAAAAGGATCGCTTTTTTATCAGCTTTTATCTTTAGGCTGCCTAAACCCCTAATTTTATCTGAAAGGGCGCGGTTAAGAATTACTAAGATATCCTCCTCTTTTAAGGCTTTTAATTCGCAAACTAATGAACGGGATAAAAGCGGGGAAACAAGAGAAAAAAATGGGTTATGTATAGTAGCGCCGATCAAAACAGGATTTCCCTCTTCTATATCAGGCAAGAGCACATCCTGCTGTGCTTTATTAAAGCGATGAATTTCATCAATAAAAAGTATGGTTTTTTGACCGCTAGTTGACCTTTTTAATTTTGCCGTCCGGATAATTTTTCTTAATTCTATTACATTTGAAGTAACGGCATTTATGGCTGTATAACAGGCCTTGGTAATATTGGCGATACAGAAAGCCAAGGAGGTCTTCCCTGTTCCTGGAGGGCCGTATAGAATAAGTGAAGTTAAACGGTCTGCCTCAATAGAGCGCCGAAGAATTTTATTTTTACCTAATATATGCTCTTGGCCGATAAACTCATCCAAGGTCTGCGGCCGCATGCGCACAGCCAAGGGCAATTCAGTTTGCCTATTATGCCCCTCTGCCACAGGCAGGTCTTTATTATTAATCAACGTTTCTTTAGTAAATAAATCCATAAAAAAAGTTCTTTCCCGTTTTATGTACAACAAAAGAAAAAAACTTAAACTTTCCCAGCGAAATTAGCGTTTTATGCGAGTTTTTGATATATAATTCATTGGATAACATACGATTACAGAAAATATTTGCATAAAATTCGGGAAGGTTTCAAAAAAAAATCCCCGCAAAGGTGCCGTTGAAAGGATATTCTGAACCGGTTTGGTTACAGGTGGGCACTCTCTCGCAGACGCTTTAAGCGGCCTTGAATATGAGCCCCCTTGATAATAGTGTTGGTTCAATAATTATCAGGCATTCCAACGCACACCGCAGGGATTCTAAAAAAGAACTCTTTTATTTTACGTTACAAAATAATTATACCACATAACCCTATGAAAGTCAAGAAAAATTGCAAAGCCTGTCAAGCCAAAATAGAAATGTCGTATTGTTACCAAAATAGAAATGTCGTATTTTCATACTTCAAATAGTAGTAGTTCTTTTTCTTTTTGGCTACCTTTTTCTTTTTGTCCATACTGTGGAAACTGTGGATTAATCTTAAATCTTCTCCAGGGGTGATCCGCCGGAGGTATATAGGCCTGCCTTGGCAAGCAGGGTTTTGGCTGATTTATCTTCTCTGGTCTTGTGAGTATCTCTTTAAACTTTAAGGTAGCGCCTTTATATGTAACAAGCACTGTACCATCAGTCCTTTCTTCTACAATAACCTTCTTGGTCCTGATATTATTCTCTATCTGATACAACTTCTTTTCATGCGCTACAGTAAAATCATTTTTTAAG
>JASEHM010000101.1 GCA_030018895.1 Candidatus Omnitrophota bacterium | reverse complement strand
TATAATCTCAGCTGCGGTTCCGGTTAAAAAACACTCATCAGAGATATACACCTCATGGCGCGTAATCACATGCTCATGAGCGGGAATTTTTTTACAACGGCTGATCTCTAAAACCGTATCCCGGGTAATGCCTCTTAAGGTGCCCATGCACTGAGGCGGCGTATAAAGATGGCCTTTTTTTACAATAAAGATATTGTCCCCTGTGCACTCCGCAACATAACCTAAATGATCCAGCATTATTGCCTCGTCAAAACCCGCGTTTGCCGCCTCTATTTTCGCTAAAATATTATTCAGGTAATTCAAGGATTTTATCTGCGGATTCAACGCCCCAGGCACATTCCTTACTGTAGGCACAGTAATAATCTTTAATCCTTCCTTGTAAAATTTTTCAGGATACAAATTAATCTTATCAGCAATAACTATAATCCCTGTCCTGCCGTAACATTTACGCGGATCAAGCCCTAAATCCCCTTCTCCGCGAGTCACCACTAATCTGATATAAGCATTTTCTAATTTGCTCTCTTTTAATGTCTGAATAACTACTTTAATCAATTGTTCTTTGGTTAAATGGATATTCAGCATAATGCTTTTTGCCGATTCAAAAAGCCTGTCAATATGCTCTTCTAATTTAAAGACCAGCCGATTATAAGAACGGATCCCCTCAAAAACACCATCGCCATAAAGAAACCCGTGATCAAACACGGAAATTTTAGCATCCTTTTTCTCGTAAAATTTTCCATTAATATAGATTTTCATCTCGTTCCTCCATGCCCTAGTGTCATTCTGATGCCAGCATTCCGTCTCTTAAGTGCACCACCCTGCTGGCCCCGAAAGCTATATCCGGATCATGTGTTACTAAAACCATACTGACGCGTTCACTTAAATTTAATTCCCTAAGAAGGCCTAATATTTTTCTGCCGTTTTCTGAATCAAGGTTTCCTGTCGGCTCATCGCAAAGCAAAACTAAAGGCTTATTTATCAAGGCGCGCGCCAAAGCCAGGCGCTGCTGTTCTCCGCCGGATAATTCACTCGGCAGATGGCGTATACGATTAGACAACCCTAATCTTTCTAAAAGGGCCCTTGCGCAATAAGAAGCCTTTTTTCTTTCCCGCCAGGACATTAAAAGACAAGGCAATAAAACATTTTCTAAGGCATTTAATTCCGGCAGTAAATGAAAAAATTGAAAAACAAAGCCTATACTCTTATTTCTAAAACTTGCCCGCTCTCCTTCACTCAAAGAATATAAACTTGCCCCCTTAAAAAAAACCTCGCCTGATGTAGGATTATCCAAAGCGCCTAAGATATGCAGCAGGGTAGATTTACCCGCGCCTGAGGGCCCCTGGATTACTAAAAATTCTCCCTCCTTTATATTTAAATCTATCCCCTTAAGCACCTCTAAGCCGCTTAATCTATTTCCATAGCTCTTAGATACATTCTTAGCCTCTAACATAACTACTCCTGCCTGAGCGCCTCAGCCGGATTTACGCTTGCTGCCTTAAGCGCAGGATAAATACTTGCTGCCAAACTTATCAATAAAGCGCAAACAACAATCAAGGTAATATCCCCCGCATTGATACTTGCGGGTATGCGGTCAAAATAATAAATATCCTTAGGGATCAGGCTTCTGCCGATTACCTGCGAGATAAAGTCAACTATATTATTTAAAGAAAGGGAAAGCGCGATTCCAGCGCCTAGCCCCAGAATAATCCCCAGCCCTCCAATACTTAGGCCTTGAAAAATAAATATTTCCAGGATATTTTTTGTCTTTGCGCCCACTGCCCTTAAAATACCAATATCCTTAAATCTGCTCATCACTGACATAATCAAGGTGCTTGCAATCCCGAATGCCGCTACAACCGTAGTCATAGTAACCACAATAAACATCACTATCTTTTCTAACTTTAAGGCATTTAAGAAATTCTTATTTTGATCTACCCAAGTAAGAACCTCATATGGCCCAATATCATTAATTTTCCCATACAAGTTTTCTTTTACAGCATCCACCTGATATATATCATCCGTCTTTATCGCAATACCTGTTACTGAATCAGAAAGTTTAAAGAAATCCTGCGCCCCTTTTATGCTAGTCATAACCAGGCTTGAATCGTAAAGATACATACCGCTGTTAAAAAGGCCTTTAATTAAAAAATCTGTCTTTGCCAATGTCGCAGGAGAAATCAGGCTGATTTTATCGCCTATGCGCAGGCCTAATCGTCCGGCCAGCTCTTCTCCTAAGACAACCTCATTTTCCTGAACATCTAAACTGCCCTGTTTCATATACTCTTTAAACTTAAAAACATCCTCTTTAAGCCTCGCATCAAAGCCGCGCAAATCTAAACTGATAACCTGGCTGCCAATCCTCATAAATGCCTGGCCCGCAACAAAAGGAGACACCCCTAAGATATGCGCTATGCCTTTTAATTTATCCGCTATTTTATAAGGGTCTTTTTGAGCGCTAAAAAACCGCAAAACAAGATGAGAGTTTGTCCCCACCATCTTATCTTCCAGATACTTATCAAAGCCGGTCATCACTGCAATTACCACAATTAAAACAGCCACACCAATAGCAATACCAAGCACTGAAATCAGGCCGGTTAAAGAAATAATTTTTTCCCTTTTAGAAGGCTTAAGATATCGCTGGCTTAACCAAAATTCGCATAACATAATTATTATACATTCGCCCTGCATCATACGGTGCAGGGCTCAGTATTTCGCTCGTGAGACTGTTGCAAAACGTCAAATTTTGCGTCATTCTGAGGCCGAAGGCCGAAGAATCTCGATGCTGATGAGATTTTTCGCTTCGCTCAAAATGACAAAAAATAGCATTTCGCAACAGTCCCCTCGTAAGAAACCTCCCCGCCTTATGAGCGGAGAGGAGCTTCGTTTTGCCGCGTTAACCTTTTTATTCAGAACACGGCCGCAGCAGCGGAAACAAGATCACGTCCCTAATTGAAGGCTGGTTTGTCAGAAGCATCACCAATCTATCTATACCAATACCTAAACCACCGGCTGAAGGCATACCATGCTCTAATGCCAATATATAATCCTCATCAACTTCTTTTTTTTCATTCGTATCCAGACCTTTAATCTCCTCTTCAAAGCGCCTCCTCTGTTCAATAGGGTCATTTAGCTCTGAATAGGCATTAGCTATCTCAAATCCGGATATGTATAATTCAAACCTTTCGGAAATCAAGGGATTTTCTTTTTTTGTTTTAGCCAAAGGGCATAGGCTTGTAAAATAATCCGTAACAAATGTAGGGCTTACACTGATATCCTCCTCTAGGAGTTCTTCAATAAGTTTATTTATCTGGGAGCGGGTAAGCTTATTTTTATCTTTGGCAAATCCTATTACCTGCAGCTTCTTTAACATAAGCGCCTCATCATCACAAGGCTCAATACCAAACTTTTCCTTCACCATCTGCGCGAAAGAACGCACTGTCCAAGGCACGGTTAAATCTATATTCGCGCCCTGATAAGCAAAACTTGCCTGGCCTAACACATCACAAGCCACAAAGGTAATCAAATCCTGCGTCAGGCGCATCATATCCTCATAATTTGCGTACGCCTGATAAACCTCAAGCATGGTAAATTCGGGGTTATGCCGGGTAGAGACCCCTTCATTACGAAATGAACGATTTATCTCATAAACCTTATCTAAACCTCCCACTAAAAGCTGTTTAAGATACAACTCAGGCGCAATCCTTAAAACTAAATTCATATCGTATTCATTATGATATGTCTTAAAAGGCCTGCCTGCTGCACCCCCTGCCTGAGTATGCATCATCGGGGTTTCTACTTCCTGAAATCCCCTTATATCTAAAAAATTGCGTATCGCCTTAATAATGCGCGAACGCAATAAAAATACCTCTTTCACTTCTTCATTTACAATCAAATCTAAATAACGCTGCCGATAACGCAATTCCACATCTTTTAGGCCATGCCATTTCTCAGGCAATGGCCTTAAGGCCTTGGCTAACACAGTAAAAGACTCTACCTTTACTGAAGGCTCGCCAGTATGTGTCTTAAAAAGCTCGCCTTTTACACTCAAGATATCCGCTATGTCTATATCCTCAAAGGCATTCATTTTTTCCTCACCCAAATAATCCGCCTTCACATACAACTGAATCTTTCCCGTAGAATCCCTAATATCCAGAAAACTAACCTTTCCATGAGAGCGTTTAGCAATAATCCTACCGGCAATACTTACAATTTTACCCACAGGAAAATCATTAAGAAGCCCGCCAATATCCACGCAAGGAGCGCAAAGACCGGCATAAAGAGCCTCTCCTTTTAGTTTAAGCGACTCTAATTTTGCCTTCCTTTGCTGAATAATCTCATTAATTTCCATAGGTTTCGTTTTTTCAGTAAACCCCGTTACACCCCGCCTTAAAAGGCGGAACTTTCTGGGTGTAACGGGATAAAATCTAATTATATAGCAGAATTAAGGTTATGTCAAAAAAAAGATGCTCTTTGGCCATCAAGACGTAAACTCCGCCAAGTAATCTCTCTGTATATCATTCCGAGCGAGGCCGCAAGCAGGCTGTGTCATAATGACAAAAACACCGTCATTGCGAGCCCTGCAAGCCAGAAGGCAG
>JASEHM010000100.1:0-4480 GCA_030018895.1 Candidatus Omnitrophota bacterium | reverse complement strand
GGGAAACATCAAGCCGGACAATGACAAAGGGAAACATCAAGCCGGACAATGACAAAGGGAAACATCAAGCCGGACAATGACAACTATTATTTAAGATTCAAGTTAATTACGAAAGAACCTAAATTACTATGTTAAATAGCAGTTTGATGACAATTGATGATTTAGCAGAATATCTTAAGGTAACCCGCAGGACTATTTATGAGTGGTTAAAACTGAATAAGATCCCTGCGGTAAAACTTGTAGGCCAGTGGCGTTTTAAAAAAGATAAAATTGATGCATGGTTAGATGGACAGGCAAGGTATAATTAAAGCATAATTATAGGAGGAATTATGTATTTTAAAAAATTAGAGATGACAGGATTCAAATCATTCTGCGATAAGACAACCCTAAATTTTGAGCCAGGAACCACTGCAATAGTCGGCCCAAACGGCACCGGGAAGAGCAATATCCTAGATTCTATCCGCTGGGTTTTAGGAGAGCAGTCTGTTAAATCTTTGCGCGGCTCTGATATGCAGGATGTAATTTTTAACGGGACAGAGACAAAGGAGCCATTGGGCATGGCTGAGGTCTCCTTAATATTTGATAACCAGAACAGGTTTTTTAATTTCCAACATGATGAGCTGGCAATTACACGCCGACTCTTTCGCTCAGGCGAGAGTGAATACCTACTTAATAAAACCCCGGTGCGCTTAAGGGATGTTTTGGATATTTTAAGCGGTACAGGCATAGGCGCAGAAAGCTACTCTATTGTTGCTCAGGGAAAGATAGACCTGGTTTTAAGTTCCCGGCCTGAAGATAGGCGCCTGGTTTTTGATGAGGCCTCAGGTATTACCAGATATAAGGCGCAGAAAAGAGAGACAAGCAGGAAATTAGAGGAGACTGAACAGAATCTTTTAAGAGTTAATGATATTGTCAGCGAGGTCAGGCGTCAGATAGCCAACCTTGAGCGTCAGGCAAACAAGGCGCGTAAATACAAGGAGGTTTTTGAGGAACTAAAGAGCAAAGAGATAATTTTAGCAGGGATAGAGATATCCGGCCTCCTTAAGCAAAAGGATGAACTGATAAGCCAATTGCGTCAGCTAGAATCTAAAGAGGGGCAGCTGCTTGAGGCTATTTTTGTCCAGGAATCTCAAGTTTTAAGCCGTCAAACAGAGTTAAAAGGGCTGGACCATAGTTTAACGCAAACGCGCAGGCAATTTTTTGATTTAGAGAATTTGGCTACCAGGAACAAAGAGCGCTCATCTTTTAACGAAGAAAGGATACTAGAGTTAAATAAAAATGAAAGCTTTCTTAGTGAGCAGATTGAACAGGTTAAACTTAAAATTATCATGGATGAAGAAAAATTGATCAGCGCCAGGGCTGAACAGGAGGCAGTAAAAAAGGATATCGCAGATAAAACAGGCCTTTTAAAAGAAAAGGACAGCCAGATTAGCAGCCTTGATTGGACAATAAAAGAATCTTTGGAAAATATCTCCAGGATAAAAAATAATATTTTTGATTTCGTATCCAGAATAGCCAATACAAAAAATGAATTATCAGAATTTAATTCCCAGAAACTTGTTTTTCTTTCTCGCAAAAAGAGGCTTGATATAGACAAGGTAAAATCTTTCCAGGAAAGGGCGCAAGCTCAAGGAACCCTAAATAATATAAATCAGGAGATTGAAGGCCTAAAAAATATAACAGGGGAAATCAATTTTAAGATATCTCAAGGAAAGGCGGACTTAGAAGAACAGCTTAATTTCTTAAACAGGGTTAATTCCGATATTGAAAACATAAAAAGGCAAAAATTAGCATTAGAATCCCACAAAGAGTTTATGGAAAAGTTAAAAACCAAATATGAGGATATTGCGGATTCTTTTGATGCTGTGGTTTATCTTAATAAGCTCCCCAATGAGAAGGTTAGCGGCTTAGTGATAAAGATAAAGGAGGAAGGCAATTTAGCTAGGGAAGAAAACGCAGGAGATTCCTGCTACATGGTTAAATTATCCGGAGAGGCAAAACCCATTGAATTAGATACGCAAAAAATAAATGAAAAAATTAACAAATTAGAGGAGGAGATAATTCTTCTGGAAAACGAAAGAAGATTTAAGCAAAATTATTGCGATGAATTAAATAAAACACTTTTTGATTTAAGCCAAGAACTGCGTAAAGAAGAAATTTCACTTTCTAGCAAGGAGGCCTCGGCCCTTAGCGCGCTGGCAGAATTTAACAAGCTCAAAGAAGAAGAAGACCTGCTTGTTATGGACCTTAATGACGTAGGAAGAGAGCTGTCTGTTTTAGAGGAAAATACAAACAATGCCCAATCTTCTTTATTAAATCTGGAAAAAGAGCGCCAGGCTAATGAGGACTTAATTTCTGAAGAAGAAAATAATATCTTCGGGAATAACAAGCTAAGAGAACAGGTTTTAGCGGCCCTTATTGGGATAAAGACGGAACTGGCAGTGCTTACTCAACGCCTTGCTTCAGATAATGAAAGAATCAGAATTATGGAAGATACATATAGGCATGATAAAGAAAATGCCGATAATATAGAGGGCCAGATTAAACAAATTTTTCAAAAGAGAGAAACCTCTAAAGAAGAGCTTAAGGAATGTCAAGTTAAAATTGAGGAAGCCATAGCTGGTATGCAAAATCTTGATGTGCGCCTTAAGGAACTTCAAATTCAATATCAAGAAATTTCTTTAGATACAGCGGCCCTGACAAAAAAAATTGATACGGATAAGAAAGATCTAGACGCCTTAAAGGAGCAGTTGCATGAATTACAATTAGAGGACAAGGAGATAGATTATAAATGCAGCCTTATAAAGGACAGGATGCAGCAAGTTTATAAAATAGATATTTTAAGTGAGCTTCATAGGGAAGGCCAAGGCCATGAGTTTAATGCGCTATCAGAAGAAATAGCTTTGCTAAAGCAGAAGGTAGATTCTTACGGCCAGGTAAATCTTGTGGCGATTCAGGAGTATGACGAATTAAAACAGCGTTATGATTTTTTGCTTAAGCAGCAAACCGATCTTTTAGATGCTAAGAAATCCTTGCATGATGCGGTATTAAAACTCAACCGTACAACTAGGCAGCTGTTCTTAGAAACATTTGAGAAGGTTAGGGAGGAATTTCGTAATTATTTCCGTTTGCTCTTTAACGGCGGAGATGCCCGGGTGTATTTAAGTGATGAAGAAGACCCGTTAGAATCCGGTATTGAGATTATAGCTCGGCCGCCAGGGAAGAAACTGCAAAACGTGCTGTTGCTTTCAGGCGGAGAAAAATCACTTTCTGCGATAGCGCTTATATTTGCTATATTTAAGGTAAAACCTTCTCCATTCTGCATATTAGATGAGATTGACGCGGCATTAGATGAGGCAAATGTGGATAGATTTTCAAGAATCCTGCTTGAATTTGCCAAACAATCCCAGTTTTTAGTAATTACGCATAATAAAAAAACTATAGCCAATGCTGATGTGATGTATGGGATTACTATGGAGCAGTCCGGTGTCTCTAAAATAGTTTCCGTTAAATTCAGCCAGAATAAACAGGTAAAAGAAGCAGAGGCGCAGGAAGCAGCGCAGGGGGTAATGCGTTAGCAATAGGTAATATTTTTTCTTTTTATGCTTTTCGATTTCTTCTATCATAATACCCAAATTTACCATATTCTTAGCAAGATGTTAAGATTGGGAAGAGATTAATTAGATATTTCTGTTTAAAAAATATTAATTTTTTTTTATAATTTGAGGTGAACAATGCTTAAGAGAATTTTGGCAGTTGTTTTTATCAATGTCCTAACCATAGCATTTTTAACAGCTAGCGCTATAGCTGCTGATGAGTTCATCACTATCACCACCTATTATCCGAGCCCATATGGCTCGTATAATGAACTGCAGACTAATAAACTTGCAGTAGGCGATACAGATGGAAAGGGTTCTTTAGATGCAGCTGACCAGCCAGCAGCAAATGGGCAAATTTATGTTGCAAGGAGCGTTATTTTTAAACCACAAAAATCTCTTCCCGCACTAAATGCTAAAGAAGGGGAACTGGTTTACAATGATACTGATAATAAATTTTATTATTATGATGGTCTATCCTGGAAGACTTTTGGGGAAAAAACATGGAGTGAATGTATAGGTCGTTGTTTCGATCACAACAACCCAAGTTGCCCAGATTCTTACACATTGGTAGCATCAAATATAGGTACAGGCTGCTCAATTAATTACTTCAATAACCCAGTTCCAAGTCCCCCCCTAATTGGATCTTGGTATGTGGGTGAAAACCTGGGTTCGCACGGATACGAATATTACGAGACCGTCGAGACTCTATATGAAAATAGTCGAAAGTTATGCCAATCTTTGTGTAGAACAACTGGGAAAACAGGAGGAAAGGGTGATCTGGGTTCCAGCCAAGTCATTTGCTGCAAGTAAACAGAAATGATATTAGGGTTCTTTCGTAATTAACTTGAATCTTGAATAATAGTTGTCATTGTCCGGCTTGA